>CAZTER010000187.1:0-4732 GCA_964612045.1 uncultured Bdellovibrionales bacterium | reverse complement strand
TTAAAGGCTTTAGTTGCTGCATAGCTCGCCATATATGGGAGCGGTTGAAAAGCTGCAATTGAGGAGACAGAGATAATTACTCCACTTCTTCTTTGTTTCATCTGCGGGATTACTGCGTGAGCTAATACTAAGGGTGTGATGATATTTATATCTACCATCTGAATCTCGCTTGCTAGCTCCAGCTCCTCAAACGGACCAAAGGATCCACGTCCTACATTGTTAACTAAGAGGTCAATCTTTGTTGAGCGAATCTCTTCAGCAGCTTGATTAAGCTGATCTTTGTCAGACAGATCAACAACCTTAAATTTTACTGAATTTGGCCGGCGCTTGTTTAGTTCCTCAGTAATTTTTGAAAGTAAGTTTTCACGACGGGCAATTAGTATAAGATTATACCCAAGCTCATGTAACTGTTTTGCAAACTCAGCGCCGATTCCAGCTGATGCTCCAGTTATTAATGCTGTTTTCTCTGGTTGCATATCTATCTCTCGCAAAAAACACTTCCATTTATCCTAGTAGCGATCTCTCGTCGTATCTTTAAAGCTCTCTTGAAAAGTTTTAGAGATTGAATTAACCCAGGAAGTGAGCTCTGTTCTTTAATTAATACGCCGATAACTACAATGAAATTTCGTAAAATAAAGCCACGCCACAACGCTCCAGTAGTAGTCTTTGGAGAGTAACAATTTAACTGCATTAAAAATCTATTTTTTACACTCAGAAGATTAAGTAGGGTAGGTAAGGAGTCTCTGTTATCAGGGACCACTCTTCTAACATGAAATACCTGAGATTGTGGTTCGTAGAGATATCGCCACCCAAGAAGATTTGCTCTCCATGCTAATTCGGCATCTTCGCGATATGCAAAAAATCCCTCATCAAATAGCTGAAGTCGTTGAGTGGGAGCTTTGAGATACTGAGGATAGATTCTAATAGTTTCCTTCTCAGGAATCTTATTGTTCAAGACCAGATCTTTAGCAAAGATTCTGTTGATTAGTAGGCAAGCGCCAGTCCCACCAAAAACAAACTCTCTTTCATCAAATTGACCGGTATCAAGCTCTCCAGAGCCTCGATCTAAGTGACGCAGATCCTGATTTAGCTTCATGCCTGCGGCATCTACTATTGCAGGTGATATAGGTCGCATGTCTTGATCGCATCTATTTATCTTTGGAGTAACAGCTCCGATCGATGGTGATATCTTAAATCCATCTATCATTTTCTCTATGCTGTTAGGGGTTAGTAAGATGTCTGGATTGAGTATGAGAAGATAGTCAAAGTTTTTATTTAGAAAAGTATGAACTGAGATGTTGTGAGCAAGGCAGAAACCGAAATTTTCACTAAGCTCATTCAGTTCTATCTCTCCTTGAGCAACAAAATCTCTGAGGATTTCGAGTGTTTTATCTGTCGACTTATTATCGCTAACTAGTATTGAGATACGAAGACTACTAGAGCTTTTCTTTATTGCTATAGTGGATTCTAATGTCCTTGCTATCGTCTTCTCATGATTAAAAGTTACGATATGAATAAGAACTTTATATTCGTTCGGATTAGTTGGCTCTTGCTCTGAAAACACTAACTTTGCCTCTGATAAAACTAAATAATTCCTAGCCTTTCTTTAAGAGATCTCTGTTGTTGAGTAATCTCCGATGGGAGAGAGTCTCCAATTTTTGCAAAGAAATCATTCTGAGAGAGTATGTCAGTCTGCCATTCCTCTGGAGTTATCTTAAATAGCTCTTGCATCGCATTTTGATCTAGATTTAATTCCTCAGTATTGATCTCTCCCTCTGCTGGCATAATTCCTATGGGAGTCGTTTGGCCTTTTGAAATCCCCTCAATCCGATTAATTATCCACTCAAGTACTCGCATATTTTCGCCAAATCCAGGCCATAAGAATGAGCCATTTGAGGATTTGCGAAACCAATTTACATGGAAGATCCGAGGAAGAACGGCTTTAGGTTTAGAGCCCATTTCAAGCCAGTGCTTAAAGTAATCGCCGGCGTTGTATCCTATGAAAGGTAACATTGCCATCGGGTCGTGACGAAGTTTTCCTACAACTCCTGTAGCTGCCGCTGTTGTCTCTGAGCTCATTGTCACTCCAAGGAATGTCCCATG
The DNA here is from genome assembly GCA_964612045.1 of uncultured Bdellovibrionales bacterium. GTDB lineage: Bacteria > Bdellovibrionota_C > UBA2361 > UBA2361 > UBA2361 > CAZTER01. Next base: position 2,629 of record CAZTER010000187.1, on the reverse strand, counting down.
TTTCCAATCAAAAGCTTCGAATACTAATGGGATCGTTCTTGGGCGTCTTCCACCAAAAATAATAGCTGAAAGAGGGACTCCATTTGGGCTTTCCCATTCAGGTGCAATGGAGGGGCATTGTGCTGCAGGGGCTGTAAATCGAGAGTTAGGATGAGCTGCTTTCGTTCCACTATCTGGATCCCATGTATTTCCTAGCCAATCTTTTAGGTGTTTTGGAGTTGCGCTCATTCCTTCCCACCACGGTTCCATCTTATCTAAATCAAGAGCTGTGTTAGTGAAGATTGTATTTGCTCTAATTGTAACCATTGCATTTGGATTAGTTGATTGGGATGTCCCAGGAGCAACTCCAAAAAATCCAGCCTCCGGATTAATCGCATATAATCTGCCGTCACTGCCATAATTAAGCCAAGCAATATCATCTCCAATGGTTTCGACTTTCCACCCTTTATCAATATAGCTTTTTGGTGGAATCAACATAGCAAGATTGGTTTTGCCACACTGGCTTGGAAATGCAGCGCTAATGTAGTGTTTTTTCCCTTGAGGAGTTGTTACTCCGATAATTAACATGTGTTCAGCTAGCCAACCTTCATTTCTACCTTTTGCAGAGGCGATTCTGAGAGAGAAACATTTTTTACCCTGTAGGGCATTTCCACCATAATTTGAATTAAAGCTTATGATTGTGTTGTCGGTAGGAAAATGAGCGATATACCTTTTCTCGGGATTAAGATCTCCAATTGAATGAACACCACGAACAAAGTCAGCTGAGTTTATAGGAAGGTTCTTTAGCGCGATATCGCCAACACGAGCCATGATTCTCATGTTTGCTACAACATATGGTGAGTCGGTGAGCTGAAAACCTACTTTGCTATATGGTGAACCATTAGGTCCCATAAGGTATGGTATGACATACATCGTGCGGCCGCGCATCGCGCCAGCCATCAAAGCTCTTAACTTTTGGTACATCTCATTTTTTTCTGCCCAGTTATTAGTTGGACCTGCCTCTCGCTGATCCTCTGTGCAGATAAAAGTTCGATCTTCAACTCTTGCTACATCGCTAGGATGCGAGCGAGACCAGAAGCAGTTTGGATATGTCTGAGAATTGAGAGGAGTAAACTCTCCGGATTTAACTAAGAGGGCGTTGATCTCTTTAGATTCTGACTCTGATCCATCAATCCATTTTATTGTAGTTGGTTCAAGCCAACGATTGATATCGGTCACCCAATCAAGAACCAGCTGATTCAGGCACTCCATAACCCTCCCAACTCAGTTATCAAACTATAACGACTATCAAACTGCCGCTTGTAAATTAATTACTTTGTCGGCGCATTAAGTATATCTTCAACAATAGCCTTTATAACCTCAATTCTAGGGTTCTCAACAGGCTTGCCATTTATTACTAGGAAAGGTGTGCCTTGTAGTCCTAAAGCTTCAGCTTCGGCGATATCCTGAGCTATTTTTTGAGATCCTCTTGAGTTCTCTCGACACTGGCTCAAGGCCTTTTGATCTAATCCTAATTCGTCGCCTAGCGAATCGATAGATGAAGTTACTACAGAAGGGTCGCTTCCATTATCTAAGGCTTCCAGAGAGAAGATTTCGTGCAGTGCTTCCCAGAATTTGCCCTGTTCCCCAGCACATCTTGCGAATAGAGCAGCATGACAGGCATTCATATGAAATTCTTCATCCATGCCGGGATTGCAGATCTGATCTAATGGATAATTTCTAAAGGTAAAATGAATCTTACCTGGATAGTTAGCTAATAAATCTTCAATGGCGAAATAAAGTTGCCGGCAATAAGGGCATTCCATGTCAGAGAATTCGAGCATCTTTATAGGAGCATCGAGAGGTCCCTTAAAATAGTCTCCATTATTAATTGTGCTTGGTTGAGATAAGCTTGGAATAACAGCAGCAGATCTCCAAGCAGTTAAACCTTCGCTAACTAATTGTTCAATCTGCTTGCTAGCCTCGACGTCGTTTCTCTCAAGTTTTAGAGGAAGGAGGTATTTGCTAAGAATGATGTCTGGTGCAGAAAATCCAATATATAGTGAGATCGCTAGTGCTAGTACGCAGTATTGATTACGCCAACCGTTATCTCCCTTTGATATGATTAAAGTTAGTGGGAGTTGAATAAGATCTCTTAATCCATGAGAAACAGACCTTAGTACGCCATATGACCAAGCGTCGACTGTTGCAGTTAAGAAGAGCAGAATATTAACTACATAGAGAGCTATACATATTGGACAGAGTGCTTTGATTATCAATTCTGAAACAAGGAAGAGATAGAGAGAGAATCCGAGAGAGAATAGAGAGATAACAAGAAAAGATCCTGGTCGATGTTGAGAGGCTCTTTTGCCAGAGATGCTTGCTGGTAATAATAATAGAAGTGCTACATAGAAAGAGATTCCCCATGCAGCAATTGGCCAACCAAGGAGTTGAGAGTGTTCGCTGCGATTTACGGTTTTGCAGTCAAGCTGTTCTGAAATCTTGCATAGGGTTGGAGTCAATGTCTCTAAGTCATTCGAAGTGTCGACGTAGTGTGCTAGTGCAATGAGAGATAGGGTCAATCCGATTAAAGAAAGAATAATAGCTATGAATGTAGGAGTTCTCTTCATTTTGTTGGAGCCACTAATAA
>CAZTER010000186.1:0-4743 GCA_964612045.1 uncultured Bdellovibrionales bacterium | reverse complement strand
TAGAGTCAGACACTGACTTAGTTAGTGTGATGTACGCGAACAACGAAACCGGCGAGATCTTTCCGATAAATGAGATTGTAGAGTTAGTAAAAGAGATGGCTCCAAGTGCGATAGTTCACACAGATGCTGCTCAGGCTATCGGAAAGAACTTACTATCTTTAGATAATTTGAAGGTTGATTGTTTAACTATCTCTGGACACAAATTCGGAGCTTTACCTGGCATCGGAGCCTTAGTTTATCGTAAGGGAATTAGATTTAACCCGATCCTTAATGGTGGCCCTCAAGAAAAAAGACTAAGAGCAGGTACAGAGAATATCCTTGGTATTATCTCGCTTAGATTAGCTTGCGAAGATCTAATCATAAATCAGCAAGAGAGACGATCTAAAATGTTAGAAAACTCTCAATACCTTGTTGATAAGCTTCAAAATAAACTGAGCGGTCTCTCTTTATTTAAAGGAAACCTTCCTAGATTGCCTAATACCTTATCCTTAAGAATAGATGGTGTTCTGGCAGAGGATCTAGTTTTGGCAGCAGACTTAAGAGGAATATTAATATCAACTGGAGCTGCCTGCTCCTCAGGCAAGCAATTACCCTCACATGTTTTACTGGCTCATGGATATTCAATCTCTGAGGCTAAGCAGGTAATAAGACTTTCACTTCGAGGAGTTGAGACTATAGAAGAGCTTAACTTTGCTTCAGATGTATTAGTCGATATCATTCAACGCATGAGGGGCAATCATGCTTGAAATACAAGATAACACTGTAGTTGTTGCGATGTCCGGAGGGGTAGATTCCTCTGTATCAGCATATCTACTTCACTCGCAGGGACAGGACTCTGTTGGTGTTTCGATGCAGGTTTGGGACTATCGTAACCATGGTGGTAGTGGAACAAAGGCAACCTGCTGCTCTCCAGATGATTTTACAGACGCGAGAAAAGTAGCAGCAAAGATCGGAATTCCCTACTATGTAATGGATCTGGAAGAGTACTTTAGACATGAAGTTATTAATAAATTTGTTGAATCATACAGAGCTGGAATAACTCCAAATCCCTGCGTTGATTGCAATCGTCGTGTTAAATTTCGTGAACTTAGAAGACGGGCAACTAACCTAGGATGTAAAAAAGTTGCTACTGGGCATTACGCTAGAATTAGAACTTCTGATGATGGATATCATCTACTGAGAGGCGTTGATAAGGAAAAAGACCAGAGTTATTTTCTTTATGCGACGAACCAAGACGAGCTCTCTCATACAATTTTTCCTGTAGGAGATCTTACAAAGAGTGAAGTGCGCCAGATTGCACGAGAACAGGGACTAGTAACAGCAGAAAAACCTGAAAGCCAAGATATCTGTTTTGTCTCCGGTAGTGTAGGAGATTTCATTGCAAAGATCGGACATGGTTCAAAGAGAGGATACATCCTCAACGCCGATAACAAAATATTAGGAAGCCACGACGGGATCCATAACTTTACTGTGGGTCAGAGAAAAGGATTGGGGATCGGAGGAAATGCCTCTCCATTGTATGTGATCGAGATTCGAGCTGAAGACGGGGCTGTCATTGTCGGAGAGAGGGAACTTTTAGAGCGTAGAGATTTTCAGATATTAGATCTACACCTTGTTTCTCCAACTATCTTAAAAGCCAAAACAAGATCAATTGAAGGATTCGCTCAACTTAGACATAGACATCCTGGAGTCAAAGTTAAGGTAGATATCGACTATGAGTCATCGACGGCACATGCAACCTTCCTTGATGACTGGACAACAGTTACTCCTGGCCAAGCTGCTGTAATATATGATCTTCAAAACGAAGAAGTTCTTTGTGGTGGTACAATTAAAGGACTTAGTTAGGCTCTTTTTTAACTAATTACCTAAAACTATTGGTTGTTTTACATAAGTACCATAAATAGAGTATAAAGAGGGTGTTGGCGCAAGTTGATCGGATAATACAGCCGTTCCTCACCATTAAAAGTTGTGAGTCTCGAGGGATGCATTATCGGTTCTTCTTAGCCCCGAAATTTCAAATTTACCTGCTAGATCTCGATTCTGTTCGATAGACAGCAACCTTAAAAGCACCCACTGAAAAAAGTCGTGGCATAAGGTAACGGTAAATGTAAAAGGGGAGTAATTAATGTCAGAATCAGTAACTGGTGCATCTACCACTATCTCAATAGTTAACGAAGATACCTCTCATATTGAGAATGTCCTCTCATATAAGTTCAAAGATAGTTCTTTGCTTAACAGAGCCCTAACTCATAGATCAGTTCATGGAAGAGGTGATGCAAAAACAGATTATGAACGGCTAGAGTTTATCGGCGATGCAGTACTTGATCTAACTGTAGCTGAAATGCTGCTTGATACATACCCAGATGCATCTGAAGGAACCCTATCAAAGATGCGAGCTGCGATAGTTAATACTACTTCACTAGCTTCAATCGCACGTCAGTTAAATATCGGACCTTATATTAGATTAAGTCGTGGAGAGATGGCACATGGAGGATCCGAACGTGATTCTCTATTAGCTGATGTTTGTGAAGCGATGATAGGGGCTATTTATCGGGATGGTGGGTTCGATCCTGCGCGAAGAATTATAATTGATCTTTTTGGAGAGGTCGTTCGTAGCGTCACACCTTCAGATCCAAAAACAGAGCTACAAGAGACCTTACATGCAGCCGGAATACCTGGACCTGAGTACGTACTAGAGAAAGTTGATGGGCCAGATCATGCGCCACTCTTCGTCTCAGCCGTTAAAGTAAAAGGGATAATTGTTGGAAGAGGAAGTGCCCAAAGCAAAAAAGCTTCACAACAAGCAGCAGCGACAGAGGCTCTAAAAGCAATGCGTGAAGGATCCGTAGAAGCAACGTCAAAAATGGTTGGTGCACAATGACAAAGAAGATTCCAATTGTAGCTATTATTGGCCGTACAAATGTCGGCAAATCTACCCTCTTTAATGCCATTGTAGGCAGACGAGTTGCTGTGGTGGAAGACACACCTGGTGTCACCAGAGATCGAAACTATGCATTAGTTAATCGCTTTGGAAAACCGTTCACTCTTGTTGATACTGGTGGAATTGTTGGAGAAGAAGATAACTCTCTTCACCGTGTTGTTCGTCAACAAGCTGAATTTGCGATCGAAGAAGCAGATCTAATTCTAGCAATATTTGATGGCAAGAATGGACTACATCCATTAGACCAAACTGTATTAGATGTTCTCAGAAGAACTAATAAGCCTGTGGTTTGGGTTATCAACAAGTGCGAGAAAAAGAGTGCAGAGGAGCAAGCCGTAGAGTTCTATTCATTAGGTATTGATTCTATCTCTACAGTTAGCGCAGCTCACTACAGAGGAATTAATGAACTAGGAAAAACTATCCAGTCAATGATTCAGGATGAAGAAGAGGAGAGTTCTGAAGTTAGCTCGACTCAGGATCCAACGATTAGAGTCGCGATTGTAGGACGTCCAAACGTCGGTAAATCAACTCTTTTAAATAAGCTAACAGACAGTGAAAGGGTAGTTGCTTCAGATATCCCTGGAACAACTCGTGATTCAATCGAAGTTGATATAGTCAGAGATGGTCAGAGATTTACAATTGTAGATACCGCTGGACTTAGAAGAAAATCAAAAGTTGGCAGGGTATCAGTTGAAAGATTTGCTAACATTAGAGCTCTTAATGCTCTAGCTGTATGCGATGTTGCAGTACTTCTAATTGATGCATCAGATGGCGTACCAAGCGACCAAGATATACGAATTGCTACATTAATTCATGAGCGAGGGCGAAGCTTTGTTATCGCAATTAACAAATGGGATTTAATCGAGAAAGATCACAGAACAGCAAAAGACTACGAAGACATGGTGCGCAACACTTTCCAGTTTGCTCAGTATGCTCCGATTGTTTTTCTATCCGCAAAAACCGGGAAGCGATGTCTCAACTTATTCGATCAGATTCGTCGAGTATACGAAGCTGCAAAGGTCAGTATAGAGCAAGAGCCACTTGAACAGGCGCTCTTTAGTGCGGTTCGAAGAAATCAACCTCCAATTTATCATGGCCGACCAATCAAGATCTCAGCCATCTATCAGGTAGGTGGCTCTCCTCCGACATTTGAGGTGTGGATTAGCGCAACCCGTGGAATGACTGAAAGCTACGAAAGGTATCTTACTAGGGAGTTAAGAGCTGCTTTTCCATTCGTCGGTTCTGACATCAGGTTAAGATTTAGGAAGAAAACACGACGAGCGGAGAAGCTTGAAGCAGAGAGTATTGCCAGTGAAGTTCCATCTGAAATGGAAGTTATTGAAGAGTGGGATCTATAAGATTTCAGGAACAATAAAGATAGCTGTTCTTCTATTATAAACCTCACATGCAGCATGTGATGAATCATCAGAATTAAAGGAAACTGGGGTAATTTTTCGGATTACTTGTAAGTCTTCGCTTAGTTGATTTATTCGTTTTTATAGCTAATTATACACCCACTAGCCTTAAATTCGAATGAATTACAAAACCGAAGGAATTCAATGCTCGATACGATCTTAGTTCTAGATTTTGGCTCCCAGTATACACAGCTTATTGCACGACGCGCTCGCGAACTCGGTGTTTTTTCAGAGATTCGGTCCTGTACGACAGCAAAAAAAGATGTCGACCTAACAAAAGTTAAAGGCGTAATTCTCTCTGGCGGACCAGCGAGTGTCTTAGGAGAAGATGCTCCTAAGTTTGATTCATCCTGGTTAGATTGCGGAGTCCCGGTATTAGGAGTTTGT
>CAZTER010000185.1:0-4753 GCA_964612045.1 uncultured Bdellovibrionales bacterium | reverse complement strand
TGCTTGAGAAGCAATAATTTTTGCGATTCTATCTGATTCCTCATTGATTAAAGTAGGATTAAAATCACTATTCGCTGATACCTTTGATGTTATTATCGTTATTTTTAAATCGTAGTTTTGAGCAATATCTAAAATTGACGCAGCTCTAGATCCTAGGATACTTCTCTTCTCGCTTGGTGTCCCTATGTTTGTAATCTCACCTTCTTGCTCACTCGGAATAGTAATTATTATATGTGAAAATCCGATCTGTTTTAAGTCAGGTAACATTTCTATTAATTGCGTTAAAAAAAATTCCTGTTCGATCGATTCTAAGTCTACAGAGTTAGCTTCAAAGCCACCCAGAACTATAAATCTTCTTGTCTCGGCAATCTTCGAAAGGGCAATAGTGAAATTACCTTTGTGTCTTAGTGTTGTCTCTAGATCTACAAATGGAGATATCTGAGTTGTCTCGAGTTTCTCATCGCTTTTTTCTGTTAATGTTAAATTTGGAGTAAAATAATTATTCATCTCTCTATTTCCCTAAATTTATATCGGCCTATTTAGTAATTGAATCCAATCATCCGGCCTTTGGTATAGCCAACTATGCGGTCCACCTAATGGACCAACATAATTTTGAGCAGGATCTGTTATCCAAATATTCCCATCACTAAGTGTAATTCTGGTCCAAGCATGTCCTCCAAGTTCTTGAGGTGTTCCTGGAACATGAGCCATATTAGTTTCAGGGCAGAATTTAAAAGTCGGCGGAAGTACACCTTGAGCTTGTAATTTCTCCAATAAGTAGGAAGCGAATAAAGATTGATGTTCACAAACTCCGATACCCTGATCTATGTAATCAAATAAGTGGATCTTAGGAACACTATTCGAAGAGATATTAGTTAATTTATGTATCGCAGGATTATATGAAGGGCCAAGTACCTCTAAAGGTGTCTTAACTTTTTTATTCGCAAAGTCCCAGAGGTCTTCCCATGGTCTATCGAGCAATCCAACTTTATCAAGCACTTGAAGATCTGCACTATGAGTATATTTCATTGTTTTATAAACATGCATGTGAACGTGTTTTACAATTTCAGCTTCTCGCGCGGCTCCTTTAAGATTTGGGTCTAATTCCTGCATGAGTTTTGCGCGAAATCTCTCGAAATGTTGGATCATTTCTGAGTAAGTACTATCGTCTACTACAATACCCATATATTTGGGCTCTCCGCCCCATCCTCGTAAAGGAGATCCTCGTAATCTAACGCCCCCATTAACTGAAGCATCATGTCCGATAAGGTGCCGGTCTCCAAATTGTCCATGAGCTTGGTCTGCACTAAAGTGTCCACGAGCTTGTAGATGCCGAACTCCTAACTGCGTGTAGTTTCTCTCCTGAAACTTTCCTGGTTTTGAGTCTTGAACCGCGTCTGATACGTCATCAAATAATTCTCTTATAGATTTTTCATCCTTAAGAGAGGATCGAGCAATCACTATCTTCTTTTGATGAGCTAGAGGCATCGCTCTTATTGCTGAGGTATTTCCTGCTAGATCTACTATTTCACCAATATGATCAACTATTTCAATCTCAGCAAATATTCTACGAGATTCAGGAGAGAGTTGATCTAATGCTGCGTGGAGATGTTTAAGCTCCTTCTCTCCAGCTCCTCGCACTAACATGATGCCAGGTGTATCTGTAAACTTTAACTTATACTGTGGACCAACAGCATAGGTTTGAGGATTAGGATTTCTTGGATCTATTGAAGACCTCCACTGTATTCCATTTTCATTTCCACTGAATTTATGAGGCGACCCTGTTGAAGGTAATCGAAATTCGTGTCTTCCAGCTATTCTTACTAGTGTTCCTGGTGGTACCTCGATTGCTCCAGCAATCGGTTGCCACTTGCCATTCAGCCTAACCTCACTTCCCCATTCAGAAGCTCGGCCATCAGATATATGAACTTGCCCATTTGAATCCATAGTAAGAAAAGCGTGTTTTTGAGAAACGCCAGGATCTGTTAGGTGAACATCTGCAGTTGGAGATCTGCCAATTACTATTCTTTCTCCGGCTCTTAGCCGAGAATAGAGTGTATTTTCTTGACCTGTTCTTGGGTTGATGCGCGGCGGTACTGTAAGTGGTGTCTGACCAAGTACTAGCTGTTCTCCTGGGCTAATAGGGACGAGAGTTTGTTGAGGAATACGTCTTCCATTTACAAACACGCCATTTGCCGAGGCTGGATCACCATCTAGCAATCTAAATCCACCGTTTTCAGTCCGTATTATTGAGAGATGTTCTCTTCCAACATAGTTATCATCTATTTGTATATCTCCTCTTCGTCCGACTATCATGCGCTCACCTGGTCTAAGCGAGGCAAGTCTTCTGGAGTCATCTGCGAGTGAGTTAATTGGAGGTAGTCCTGAATTTATAGATGGAAGATCTTGAGGTGCAATGTGTGGTGCAGATCCTGGGATAGAATGTTTGACTAGACCAACAGCTACTCCTGCTCCACTAAGGCCAGTTTTCAGAGCTATTCCAGTAGCTGCACCTATAACTCCTTGCTCGGCTGATGCTTGAGCGACTTTTGATAGTCCTGATAATACACCATCTTTCCAAGTTTCTTTTTGAAGCCCTGATTGAACTGCACCACCAGCTGCACCACCTAATCCAGCATCAACGGCACTTTCAAGTGCAAATTTAGAAACTCTACTAAAGGCACCTTTGCCAATTAGGCTTGTTGCTTTAAGAGCGACACCGGCACCTACTACATTCATTGCGCCATCAACTCCACCAGCAGCTAGATCTACAGCTAATCCATCTAATTCATAACTTCCACCTTTAATTAAAGCTTTTGAACCAGCATATCCGACAGCTCCCGCTACTGCTGCATAACCAGCTACGACTAGAGGTGTAGCTGTTCCGGCAGTTCCAATAATGACTGCTCCGGCAGCAACAGTTGCACCGACAGTTGCTGCTGTATCCGCTGCTGCATCTTTCGCTTCTCGTACATCTTGCAGATCTGAATTAGCCCATGAATTAATCTTTTTAAGTTGCTCTAACTCCTCAGCTGAAACGCTCCCTTTTCTCTCTAATTCATCGATAAAACTCTCTAGTCTTTTAGCTGTTTCATCGACCCTTTCATCTTTATCTGTAAAAGGGTCTAGAATCATATTTCCAATACTGAAACCTTCTCTATCATTTTTAATCTGTTGCAGAGTTCTTTTTGCTAGAGCAATTTCACGAGCTATTGGATCTTTCGGTAATCCATTTAAGTAAAGCATCGCATCATCTTCTGATCTTCCTGATAGATCACCTTGCAATGCATCTTTTAAAGATTCGCCATATCTTCTCTGATATTCTTCCTGTACTTTTTTAGCTTGATCTTCTGGAAGATTTCCCAGCTCTTTGATTAAAGCGTCTATATCGCTTCCAGTGCCCATTCCATCGACAGACGAGTGAATTCGTTGAGCAAGAGAGACTTCACCATGAATACAAGCGTCTTCTACCTTATCATAATCAGTTTTAGTGAGGATGCTTTTCGCATCTTTCAGAAATCTCTGTTTGTCGCCCTGACCAGAACCGAATCGCTTATCATATGCCTCAAGAATTGCCTGTCTCTCTTCCTGCGATTTTCCGACAAACTCACTCTCAAGTTGTTCTCTAGATTTGGAATCGATCCCCTTCTTCAGTCTTATTGCAGCAGCTTCTGTCGTATTACCAACTCGAAGAGCTTGAACCTCTTCTAGGTCTAATCCGGAGAAATCACCTGCTAGAGCATCCTCTAATGACTCTCCAAATTTATCCTTATATCTCTTTGCTACTTCCTTAAGTTCATCTTTTGTTAATCCTTTCAGGGTTTCTTTAACTGCTTCTTCGTCAGTTCCTAATCCATCAATTGCGCCGTTCAGTCTTGAGCATGCGGCTTCTATTTTATCGCCATTTAAATAAGCAGCAGCTTCATTAAACTCACTATCGCTTAGTTCACTTTTTAAATCATCTCTAAGTGAAGTTTTATGACGCTCTTTATATACACGCTCTAGTTCCGCAGGATCTCCCTTATATTCTGCGAGAATGCGACGAATAGCTGCTTCATCGGTTCCTGCTCCATCCATTGCTTGATAAAGAGCATCAGCAACCCCTGCTGTAGTATCTCCAGCAAGTAAAGATTTAGCTCTTTCCAGATCTGTTCCAGAAAGCTCTTCATTTAGATGTGTTTCAAGGTCTTCACCATAATGCTCTTTGTAAAGCTCCTTGAGTTTAATTACATCTTCCGGAGATAAGCCCTCTAACGCAGCCATTAATTTTTCTTCATCAGTTCCACAACCAAAGAGCCCGCCTTTCATCGCCTTATAAAGCTCTTGTGATCTACGCATTAGGTCGGCTTCATCAACCTTCTTTGTTTGTTGTTGTAGTGTTGGTGTTGAAGACAGATTTGCTTTAGCTCCATCTAGAGTTGAGCTAGCAGGACTGGAAGCGAGTACAAATCCATCTGTTCGATGTATTCCGGTTCTAGGATCAACCGTACTTCCAGATAGTGCTTCTGGTCTATTTAATAGTTGAGTTTTGCTACGCGAGAATTCCGATTCTGCTAACTCTCTGACAACTAGTGAGAGTGGAAGATGGTGCTGAAATGTAATCTCTCCAAGTTTTGAGCCTGGACCTGCAGGAAGATCTCCGGCAGGAGCCATCAGATCTTTAACATTACTACTTAGCTTAACAACCATGCATAACCAAAAAAAGGGAGGCTATTCTATAGAAGTTATTGAATAAATAACTGGTGTTAGCTCT
>CAZTER010000184.1:0-4754 GCA_964612045.1 uncultured Bdellovibrionales bacterium | reverse complement strand
GAAATTAGATCGCACAAGTCTTAGAGTTCCCATCTACCAACATGGGTGTGCTGGTGGCGTAGCTGGTTTGAGGATCGCATCAGAGTTAACCAAAGCACGAGGTTTGGTTTCGTTAACATCTGTTGAGTTATGTTCCTTAGTGTTTCAAAAAAATAATCCAACAGGAGCTCAACTAGTTGGAGCAGCGATTTTCGCTGATGGAGCAGCAAGTGTAATTCTTTCTCCTGAAGACTCTGGTTTAGTTATTCGAGCTACTCAATCATTCCTTCTTCCAAATACTCGTCATCTGATGGGCTATGATATCTTGGATGACGGTGCGCATTTGAGGTTAGATAGAAACTTACCACAAGCATTGATTGATGTTGCCCCAGGCCAAATTCAAAGTTTCCTTGCTAATAATGGTCTGAAAATAGAAGAGATTAATCACTGGTTATTTCATCCTGGAGGCTCAAAAATTCTTGATTTCCTTGAATCACGACTTTGTAATAATCCCGAACAAGCTAGATGGTCTAGGGAGATATTCGATTCGGTTGGCAATCTTTCCTCTGCAACTGTTTTGTTTGTTCTGGAACACTTTCTTAAATCAGAAGTAGCTCAGATTGGAGACAAAGTGGTTATGGTTGGAATAGGACCAGGACTAACTTTAGAACTTATTCTGTTTGAGTGGAGAGGAAGTTATGCGAAATGATCTGACGATCTATTCAAAGTTTGCGCATGAATGGTGGCAAGAGGATGGATTTTATTTTAGATCTCTCCAAAATCTGACTCCATTTAGATTATCTCTAATTACGGAGTTAGTTGGGGATTTGAAGAACAAAGATGTTTTAGATCTTGGGTGTGGTGGAGGGCTTATATCTATCCCATTAATCTCTAAAGGAGCGCGGGTAACAGGCATAGATCTTAGTACCGAGAGTGTTGCAATCGCAAGCAAAGTTGCAGAAGGGAAGGGGCATTTTATGACTGGAGATATATGCTCTCTTGATCTTCCCTCGGCTTCGATGGATTGCGTTTTGATGTTGGATGTACTCGATCATGTTCCACATTTTGCGCAGGCTATTAGAGAAGCGAGTCGTGTTCTTAGAGATAACGGTAAACTTTTTATCGGAACGTTGAATAGAAACATAATAGCACATTTGTTGGTAGTAACTCTGGGTGAAACTCTTGGTTTTATTCCAAAGGGAACACATGATTCAAAGTTATTTATAAAACCTGAGGAATTAATCGAGACCTGTAGTTTATATGGATTACGGCATCTTTTCATTCAGGGAGAATGGCCAGTTTTCTTCAAGACGATATTAGACGGGGCTATTTCACTTAGAAAATCTAACTCGACAGCTGTTGCTTACAGCGCTGTGTTCCAAAAGGTCTCTGATGCGTAATAAATTAATTGCATACGGACTTGGAATTTTATGTCACTTATCATTTGGCGCTGCCATCGTACTAATGGCTTATATGCTTGCTACTGGTTTAACTCACGGGATTTTTCCTCTTGGCGGGAATCAAGGACGTGTATTTAATATATTTTTAATTCTTCAGTTTCCAATTATTCATTCCTTTTTTCTGACTAAGACTGGGTCTAAGATACTAATGCTTCCATTTCCAAAAGAAATAGCAAAAGATCTTCTAACTACTAGTTATGCATTAGTAGCTTCGATTCAGTTACTGATAGTATTTTTATTTTGGACACCAAATTCAATAGTCTGGTTTGCCCCTTCATCTTTAATAGTAGTTCCTTGGTTTATGATATACGGACTGTCATGGCTTTTGTTGATAAAATCATTATCAGAAGCAGGTTTGGCAATGCATACTGGTTGGCTAGGTTGGCATTCTGTTACCAACGGTAAAAAAATTATTTATCCGAATCTCCCTAGAGAGGGTCTCCATGGTCAGTGTCGTCATCCCATTTACCTATCCTTCTTACTGATTATTCTAACAGCTCCAGTTTGGAGTTTCGATCATTTTCTGTTGGCTAGTATATGGGTGTTGTACTGTATTCTTGGTCCGAAATTAAAAGAACGACGAACACATCAAAGATTAGGAGATCGATATTTAGAGATCAAAGAATCGATCCCATACATGATCCCAAAACATATCAATCTCTGCTCCAACCAAAAGAGATTTAGAAGATCATGACCAGAGATCTTAAAGGATTTTTATTTGGCTTAATAGCAACAATCGTACTTGGAATTGTTCTAATTTTTCTTGGTATCTCTACCTCTCTTCCTGGACCTGATTCAGAGGAAACTCTAAAAAATGATCCAGGCGAAATTATCAGTATGGCTCATGGGCTATACCGTACTGATACTTTAGTCAGTGTGATAGGCAGTACGACAAGGGATGTTTCTGATCCCATATTCACATCATCTCGGGAAAGTTTTGTTGAGTTATTGAAAAAAATTACTGATATGGAAGGAAAACCAATCTTCTCTTCAGTAAAGACCTTAGGTCACTCTTGGGCGCAAGAGGATCTTTTTGTTTCGAATGATAAACATAATCTGCTCGTAATAGCAGAAACAAACGAGATAGTTCATAAGTCACCAAATCTGATGAAGCGTATTCTTTCAGATATAGATAGATGGAGATCTGAAAATTCAGCATTTTCTCTATTTTATTCTAGTAGTGGAGTAATTAGTAACGAATTATTTGCATTAATTAATTATGATCTAGATACCTCTCTTAAATACACGGTTCCGATAACAGCGATTATTTTGATTTGGACTTTCGGTACGCTCGGCTCCTCATTCCTTGCCATGACGGTTACGGCATTGAGTCTTATTTCTGCACTAGGTGTCTCGTCCCTATTAAGTCATTTAGTGCATCCACTTAGTGCTACAGCAGCTCAACTTGTAGTTTTAATCGTGATGGCTATCGGAACTGATTATGCTTTATTCTATATAGCTCGATTACGCCAGGAGATAAGAGCAGGAGCAGGTTTAAGAGAAGCGCTTCTCAAAACATCGAGGACGACTGGCATTGCTATTATCTGGAGTGGAATAACTGTTGCAGCTTCATTGTCCGGGCTTCTATTGGTAGGAGACCCAATTTTAACCTCGATGGCTGCTGTATCGATAGTAGCTGTCATTATTACTTTAATTTTTACCTTAAAATTTTTGCCTTGTTTGCTAGTTATTTTTCAAAGACTAATTGAATGGGGAAGAGTCCGTAGCTTTTCGGAGAGCATAGCTAAAGGTGATAACAGGTGGGTTTTACGCAGTGTGCAGTATCCCAGACTCTCTCTGGCCCTAAGTTTATTGTTCTTACTATCGATCGGATATTTTTGCGCGAAGATGAATCTTGGAAGTACTATGCAAGCCAGGTTAATGCCGCAAAAAATGCAATCAAGCCAAGCAATAGAAATAATAGACAAATTATTTCCTCAATTTTCAGGAACTGATTTAACGTTAATATTAAATGCCGATAATTTACGAGATAAAGACTCGAATGAGGAACTTGAATTATTTTTTGAACAGCTTCAATTAGAGGAGAGATTGCATGGGCCCTTGTCTATTCATTGGTCAGCTGATGGGAAGGTTGCCAGATATGATTATCGAGTCAAGGGAACAAGTCAGGATCAAGCGAATAGAAAATTACTTGAAAAGTTGAGGATAGATCTTATCCCTAATTATTTAGTTAGGAGTGGAGTTAATGGATTTATTAGTGGAAAATTAAATTTTGACTTAGAGCAAGAAGATTTTCATAAAAAGAAATTATTCATTGTTTTGATCTCGATTTTAGGAGCAAGTTTAATATTTTTAATGATGGCATTTGAATCTCTTGTTATCCCGATTAAGGCCTTATTACTAAATGCTCTTTCTACATCTGCTGCATTTGGAGTCCTTGTACTACTTTTTCAGTTGTTTGGCTGGCGCTATGGAGTGATTGAAAGCTTTGTTCCTGCGCTTTTATTTTCAATCTTGTTTGGACTTTCAATGGATTATCATCTTCTTCTGATATCCCGTGTCCAAGAGTATGTTAGAGATGGATTTAAGACCAGAGATGCGGTCGTCCGTGCTATTTCCGAAACCTATGGAGTCATATCTGGTGCTGCAGTAATAATGACCTCAGTTTTTATAGTTATTTCATTTCTTGAGTTGCCATTAATGAAGCAGTTAGGAATCGGTCTGGCGTGTGCAATTATTTTAGATGCCACAATCGTGCGCTGTGTATTATTGCCTGCGTCTGTAATCTTACTTGGCGAAAGGAATTGGTATTTACCGAAATTTCTTAAGGCTTATATAAAGCGAGTAAAAGAGCTACATAGTCTAAATAACAAGCCATCTTAAAGCTTAACCATTCGTTGTTAATGTCTAGGTACCTTTTATTTTATATTCTTATGATGAAAATTGATAATTAGTATTCAATTTAAGTCTAAATAATTATTTGAAAGAGGTAGGTGTGAATAGTTTGCTAAGTCAGAATCTTTATCGCTTACTCCCTTTCCTAGATTAGATTAAGAAGTACCTGATACCTTTTGGGAAGGGTGTTTATATTAGCATGGAACAATTGCGATCTGGTTATTTCAGAAGGCGCAAATAATAAAATATTATTTTATAGCAAATCCAAACAAAATTTAACGAATAAAGTAATCATACACATAGAATTAACTTTAGATTCTGTTTGCGAGATAAGATTAATGGAAGACAAATCTCACAATCCTTCTCTAATGACAGACTAAATTTAAATAGCTTTCATCTTAGACTCTCTGTTTTTGTCTCTCTTCATTCTGCTATGCATGTAGCAATATATCACGTTAT
>CAZTER010000183.1:0-4772 GCA_964612045.1 uncultured Bdellovibrionales bacterium | reverse complement strand
CTGTTGAATCCTCGTTGCTCCACGACCTATGAACAAGTATCCTATGAATAGGGGTTGGGATCTTTCCTAACATCTTAAGAGTTTTTCTTATTCTGGTTTCAGTTCTTACTAAATCAGAATCTAGATTTAATTTCATAAGATGCTTTGATAATTTAAATCCCAAACCGAACTCTTGTTAGTTAACGCCTGCCAAGGAATCTCATGACCGAAGATTTTCAGCGCCTAATCAAAGAAGATCGAGAACATAGAAAAAAAACAATGTGGAAAGGAACGATGCTCGAGTATCTTGAGCTTGCTCGTTCCAACCCTGAGATAGCAAAGCTATCTCATAAGCGAATCTACGAAATGATCGCTTCAGCCGGAATTAAAGATATAGATTTTGAGAAGAACCCGAGACTCCAAAGAATCTTTAAAGGAGAGAGAACTCGCTCATATGGGTTCTTCGCAGAGTCCTTTTACGGTATGGAAAAAACTATCAATCAGATAGTCCGTTATTTCCACGCTGCCTCTCTAAAAGGAGAGGAAAGTCGCCAGGTTCTATTCCTTGTAGGACCAGTAGGATCTGGAAAAAGCTCCTTGGCTGAACATATTAAACGAGGGTTAGAAAAACTTGATCCATTTTACGGTCTTGATAGCTGCCCGATGTATGAGGAACCACTTCACTTAATTCCTCGACATCTTCGAGCAGAGTTCTCCAAGATGCTTGATATCCAGATAGAGGGAGATCTCTGTCCGGTTTGTCGTTATCGACTAAAGGAGGAGTTCCAGGGAAGATGGGAAGAGTTCCCAATTAAAACTTATGACTTCAGTATCCGAGCAAAGCGCGGAGTCGGTATAGTTCCTCCTGTTGATCCGAATAACCAAGATACAAGCGTACTGATCGGAAGTGAAGATATCTCCAAACTAGATCTATATTCTGAGGGAGATCCTCGCGTCTTAGATCTAACTGGAGCTTTAAACGTAGGTAACCGCGGAATCGTTGAATTCATAGAGGTATTCAAAAATGAGACTGAATATCTACATGCTATGATCACTGCTACTCAGGAGAAGAATATTCCAGCTCCTGGAAGACATGGAATGATATATGTAGATACATGTATCGTTGCACATTCCAACGAAGCTGAATGGAAGAAGTTTAAGAGTGATCATACAAATGAAGCGATTATTGATCGTATCGTAACGGTCAAGGTGCCCTACAATCTGCGATTAACTGAAGAGGTAAAGATCTATAAAAAGATCATTAGACAATCTCGTTTCACCGCAGATATAGCACCACATACGATAGAAATAGCTTCAATGTTCGCAATTCTTAGTCGGTTAGATCCTACTAACAAGTGCGATCTTTTAACCAAGCTAAAGCTATATAATGGCGAAGAGGTCGTAGAGAAAGGACGAACAAAGAAGATCGATGTCACTGAGTTAAGAGAAGAGGCTAAGAATGAGGGAATGAGCGGTATCTCGACTCGATTCATCATGAAAGCTCTCGATAATGCACTCTCTGATAATATCGAGCAAAACTGTATTCACCCTATCGCTGTACGTGAAGCTTTGGTGAACATGGTTAAGGAAGCCGACTTTGCAGAAGATGTAAGGAAGAGATATCTCGAATTCCTACAAGATACACTACATCGGGAGTATCTTGAGATCTTGGAGAAGGAGATCACTAAAGCCTTCGTCTATAGCTATCAAGAACAAGCAGAGGCCTTGTTCCAGAACTATCTTGATCATGCAGAGGCATACGTTACTAAGAAACGCTTCAAAGATAGGAACACTGGTGAAGAGCTAGAGCCAGATGAAGCATTCCTTCGTTCTATTGAAGAGCAGATCGCAATTATTGGAACTGCTTGCGATGGATTTAGGCAGGAAGTTATCGCATATCTCTGGTCAATCTCTCGCAAGGGCGACAAGATCTCATATGAGAGTTATGAGCCTCTAAAGGAAGCAATAGAGAAGAAATTAATGACTAGCGTCAGAGATGTTTCAAGAATCATTACCAAGGCTCGTACTAGAGATGAAGATCAAGGTAAAAAGTATGATCGTATGATTGAGCAGATGATCCGTAATGGATATCCAGCTAGCTGCGTTGATACTATCCTTAAATATGCCGCTAACAATCTCTGGAAGGATTAGTCTTAGGAGGATTTGTTATATTTAAAGATAAGCCGTGAGCGATACTATCTTTCGTCCATATGCCCCCCCTTCTCAGCGTTCAGACAGGAGCGCGAAAGATCGTTTGAGGCATCGTCAAAAGATTAAAGATAGTATTCGTCATAACATCTCTGACATCTTATCAGAGGAGTCCATTATCGGTGTCGATAAGGACAAAATTGTAAAAGTTCCGATTAGAACTATTAAGGAATACCGCTTTGTTTATGGTGAGAACTCAGCTGGTGTAGCTCAAGGTAATGGCGAACAAAAACCAGGAGATGTTGTTGGTCCAGCTCAACCTGGAGATCCCACAGTAGGACAAGGTGGTGGAGATCAACCAGGAGTTGATGCTCTAGAAACTGAAGTGACCCTTGAAGAGCTTATCGCCGTAATGTTCGACGATCTAGAACTTCCTGAGTTGGAGAAAAAATCTCTTGCTAAGATAATCTCCGAGGTCAATCTCAAACGGAAAGGAATTCGAAGAGTCGGAATTAGGTCTCGCCTAGATCGCAAAGCAACAGCAAAACATAGACTTAAAAGACTTTTCGCTGCCAGAAAAAATCGTGGTCTTGAATTAAATGCTGATGGTGAAGAAGAGAGATTTCCCTTCCATAAAGATGATATGCGATATCACTTTGTGGCTCCGAAGGAACGAGAGGCTTCAAATGCAGTTGTATTCTGTATCATGGATACATCCGGCTCGATGGGAACCGTGAAAAAGTATTTAGCACGCAGCTTCTACTTCTTACTCTATCAATTTGTCCGCCAAAAATATCAAAATACTGAGGTAGTATTTATTGCTCACCATACAGAAGCAAAAGAAGTTCCTGAAAACGAGTTCTTTAATAAAGTAGAGAGTGGCGGCACATACATATCATCAGGATATAGAAAGGCCTTACAGTTAATAGAAGATCGGTACCACCCATCTTTATGGAATATCTATGCGTTCCACTGCTCTGATGGTGATAATTTTTATTCGGATAACGAGCGCGCACTTCAAGCGGCTCAAGAGCTATGCTCAGTCTGTAATCTATTTGGATATGGAGAGATTAAGCCCTCTGGAAGCGCCTACTATAGTGGAAGCATGCTAGAGGTATTTGGACAGATTACAGCTGAAAACTTCCATATGTGCGTAATAGAGAAGAAAGAGGATCTCTGGCCAGCATTCAAGAGTTTCTTAACACGAGATAAGTCACTCTCTGGAGTTCCAACACCAGAAAACTCAACTGCTAGCGAGGGCGCAAGCTCGGCAACACCGTAGGAGATGTAATGAACTACAACATGCAAGATCTAGCTGAATGGGACAAAAGGATTAGGACCTGGGTGGATAAATACGGTCTTAAATGTTTTCCACAGGAATTTGAGGTCTGCGATCATAATGAAATGATCGGTTATATGGCATTTTCAGGAATGCCAGCACGTTACTCTCACTGGTCATTTGGTAAAGCATATGAAAGACAGAAGATGCTTTATGATTATGGAGTTGCTGGTCTTCCTTATGAAATGGTGATCAACACAGATCCTTGCGTTGCTTACCTCATGCGAGATAACACCCTACTCTTGCAGATTCTGACGATCGCGCACGTCTACGGACATAACGATTTCTTTGCAAATAACTTCACTTTTACTAGTGCTGGAGAAGCAAAATACACCTTAGAGATGTTCAAGAATCACGCAAATAGGATTGATTCTTATGTAGAGGACCCTTCTATCGGCTTAGAAGCTGTAGAAGACGCATTAGATCATGCTCATGCTTTGAACTTTCAATGTAGAAGAAATTTAGCTATTCCAAAGCTATCGCAAGACGAGCTTAGACGGAGAGCCTGGGAAGCGTCACAGCCTGCAGAAGATCCCTATAGAGCGATTCATCCAAAGAAAGAATATACAGCACCGAATTTGACTAAAACTCCACTAGAACCTGAGGAAGATATCCTTTCTTTTATTGCAGACTACAATCCATACATGCCTGAGTGGAAGAAAGACATCCTACGTCTGGTAGAGAAAGAATCTAAATACTTTGTCCCTCAGATGGAAACAAAGATCATGAATGAAGGTTGGGCCAGCTATTGGCACCATAAGATCGTTAACGATCTCTCACTAGACCAGGGATTACATCTTGAATTTATGGTTAGACACAACCAAGTACTTCGCCCTACTCCAGGTGGACTCAATCCATATCACCTTGGTTTTATCCTATGGCACGACATAGAGAAGCGTTGGAATGAAGGCGCTACAGGTAGAGAATGGAGCGACGATCGACCTAAAACAGACATTGAGCAGATGGAAGAGAACGAAACTCCTGGACGAAAAAAGATATTTGAAGTTAGAGAGAGCTCCAGAGATTCAGCCTTTCTTCAGAGATTTTTAACTGTAGATATAATGAGAGAGCTGGATCTATTTCAACACGAGAAACGAGGAAAAGAACGTATTATCACCAAGATTTCAGATGAAGATAACTGGCAACAGGTAAAAAATACCTTAGTTGGATCAGTTGGAATGAACTCGATTCCTGTCATAAAAGTAGATGACGCTGATTTTGGAAAAAACCGCACTCTATATCTAAAACATTATCATGACGGAAGAGATCTTCAGTTAGAATATGCCGAGCAAACCCTCAAACACCT
>CAZTER010000182.1:0-4774 GCA_964612045.1 uncultured Bdellovibrionales bacterium | reverse complement strand
CTAATTAGAGTAAGCTCATTACTATTAAGATCTAACCTAAATATCTGACTATTTGCTCCTCTTACTGCAGGAAGTGAATTTTGAAGATTAGTTGCAGTTGAAGAGAAAACTACAAACCTTCCATTAGGTGCAATCTTCGGAGATTGACTATCTCCGTTTGCCGCTTCACCTGTGGCTCCTATTGTTAGCTGTTTGATACTAGATAGAAGAACATCAGCAGATAGCAATCCAGCGCAGAGAGTAGTGAGGATAAATAAAATGGAGACGATCCTTTTCATAGCGCTGCATTTCTAGTGAACATTAGAATTAAGAAACATCAACCTCCCGTATATCGGCTTATTTTAATAAAAATAAAAGTACTTCGATAAAGCGTTGTTATATTAAGAAAATATGCTTGTCATGAAATCTGAGAAGTATCTGAAAAGACTTAGTAAAATATAGTAATCTACTAAAGTGCCTGCTTCTTTCTACTACATACAAGACTACCTAGAACAACTAATAGCGCAGCAATCAGAGTAGCTAAATTTAAAGGTTCACTTTCTCCGAAAAACAAACGCAAAACAGGCAAAGATGTTAAAGGTAAGAAGAATCCGAAAGAGACGATCGCTCCAGGAGGAATATATCGCTCTCCAGCTAATCTAAGAGCTACAATCCATAAATAGTAACCAATACCATCCAATATTACTCCGCTGGCAAAAGCAGTAATCCAAAAGCGTGTAGATAAGGATGGAATTATATCAAGGTAATTAATTGAGGTTATAAAAGATAAGAGGAATCCACTAACAATAGATAAAACTAAGAATGACTTACCCTGATTAGCTGACAACCGAGAAGCAAAAGCTCCATATAATCCGTAAGAAGCTCCTGCTCCGAGTCCACAAACTATTCCGTATAGACTTGCTTCATTAAAAGAGATTCCCTGACTAATAAACAAAACAGTAATCCCTGCAAATCCAAGAAATAGACCAACTAATTCATTGAGATAAGTTTTTATTCCATACGTACCTGAAAGTAATCTAATAAATAACGCAGTAAATATTGGCCAAGTATAGTTAAGCATCATTGCAGTAGATGCATTAGGTAGATTATTAAATGCCTCAAAATAAAAGACCCAATAAATGAAGTATCCAGCTGGAGCAATCAAAAGTGCAGTTGGCTTGTCGATGCATAGCTTTAAAACATCTTTAAACTCCCCCTTTATTAAGGTGGGAATAGTAAAGGTAAGAAGTGTAAAAAATAGTGTTAGCAATGTAGCAAGTGGAGTAGGAGCTTCAGTCAACAACTTCCCTACCAAAGAACCAAACGACCACAGAACTACGACAAATCCAGCACATAGATAGGGCAAACCTATTCCCTTCTCTTGAGTCATTTTTATACCTCTCCTTATCGAAAGCTAAGTAATAAGACTAAATATATCCTGAATGATAACATTAACCGTTAGCTATATTTATTTTATGTTTTAGCTAAAGATAAGTAGTCGAGACTTATATTCGAATTAAATCTCGACTACTTTAGAATTTAAAAATGACCAACTATCTTTAGATCTTCCAGCGTTTCACCCTTTGCTCCATCTGTAGGACGAGTAGATCGTTCTGAATGACGGCTTACTGCCACTTCATAAATTATATCCTCTATGGAGCTAGCATCAGACTCTACAAATCCAGTAGTAGGAACATCGCCTACAGTTCGGCACCGAACTCTTCTCCTAGCTATTTCATCTTGTGGTCGTGGTGTAACAAGCCCAGTTTCGCCATCAAGAATAATGCTTGGTCGCTCTTCTCCTTCAGATTTTTTATCATGACGTAATATTACTGAACGCTCATGAGAAAAGTAGATCTCTGGTAATTCTAGCTTTCCATAAACAGGGTGATCGTTCTGAGATTCCCTTAAAATGTATAACCACACATCAAATTCGGTCCAATTCGATATTGGAAAAACTCTTACATGCTCTTCCAAATTTATTCGTCCATTTAAAATCGACCATAGCTCTGGTCTCTGATTCTTAGGATCCCACTGACCAAAGGAATCTCGAAAGGAAAACATCCTCTCTTTAGCTCGAGCTCGGTCTTCATCTCGACGACCACCTCCAAGAACACCCCCGAATCCCTTCTCACGAACTAACTGATCAAGAACCTGTCCCTGCATACGAAACCTATCATCAAGTCTTCGAGGGCTAAGCTCTTTTCCTTCTCTTCTAGCAAAGTCTTCAACTGTATCGCTATTAAGTCTAAGTCTATTAAGCTCCACTGTTTTAGATATAAATTTAAGAACTTCAGGAAAGTTAAACCCTGTATCTATATGGATTAACTCTATAGGAGGTTTTCCAGGATAGAAGGCTTTTTGTGCCAATCTCAACAAAACCACAGAATCTTTTCCACCTGAAAAACACATACCAAGACGGTCAAACTGACCAGCAGCTTCTCTCAAAATATAAATTGCCTCAGATTCAAGAAGATCCAACTCTCGCATATTGGGTAGTCGCTCCTTTAAGTGACCAGCAAAATTAGCTTTTGTATCTGTTGCTTGAGTGGACATATACCTTTCCTGTAAATCTTAAAAAGATCACCTATCTTTGATGGTAATCAGATAAATATAAAAATGTGTAACTTAATTAAATATTGGAAGAGTTATTTTAGCCCGCACGGGCAACGACATGCAAAGAAAGCGATTCTTCGAGAACCAAGAATAGCTGGAATAGATCCACTTTGTAGATAGCGATCTAAAAATTGAGCCAGTCCGATAAACATACTATTTGCTTTACACGATTAAGATACTAGAGATCAAGTTTTTATTTACAATAGCTTAATCCTACTGCAAAAAACTACCTATCTAGCATTCGATACAGTAGCAATCTTTACTCCTAAGGCTATTAAAAGCCCTCCCATAATACGGTCGAACCAGTGGCCTATACGAGAAAAAACACCTCTTACTCGGGAGTTAGAGAAAAATACAGCTACACATCCGAACCAAATCATCGTTGCAAAGATCATCCATACTCCGTAAAAAATCTTTGTCATCACGGTAGTTTCATGGCTAACAGAAACAGTAAAAAGAGCGAGGAAGAAAAGTGCTGCTTTCGGATTAAGAACATTCGTAAGAAATCCATCTCTAAAACCACCCCAAGCTGACAACCTCTCCTTGGTACTTTGAAAACTTTGAAGATCGCTAGCTTTAGAGCGAAGAGCTTTAAATCCGATCCATACTAGATACCCAGCAGCCGCCAACTTCATTACATTAAAGAGTAAGATTGACTGAGATATAATGACTCCGATTCCAACCAAACAGTACAAGATATGAACACTTAACCCGAGCGCTATTCCGACTGCCGTGGCTAAACCTAAACGACGACCGAAAGAGATACTATTACGACAAACGATCGCGAAATCCGGCCCAGGGCTCATAGCAGCAAGGATATGAAAAGTCGCGACAGCAATAAATTCCTGAGAGATAATTCCTTCTGGAATAACCTGAAACATAACTTCTCACCTTCAATGGAATAGATGGTCCTATCTACCTAGCTCTACAATCTTAGAGTTTAAGGTATAGTTCAACTAAAAAGTTGTAATACAAAGAGGGTCTAAATAATCATCGATTTAGTTGTTTTCAACTAGATTAAGTAAAATCTCGAACAATCTAGCCTGCTCTTGCAGTGTTGGGACTGCTCGATGTTCTAATCCTGCTGATTTTCTAACGGTTTGGCGAATTACCTCAATATATCCCTCGATCCATCCAGTCCCATGAAATGGTCTCTGACAGGATCCAAATTCTGCGTCGCTTCGGCGGATAATTGAGTATGTTCCACCAGCTCCATGAACAATCTCATCAGGATTTAAAAATCTCCATGTCAGAGCTCCCTTCGAACCAAGAGCTGTGATTTCAAAGTTATTAGACATACCATGATATGTTTTAGACACGGTGGCTCTAGCAAATATACCTGATGGGAAGTCAAAATCTAAATAAACATGAGAATCTCGATGCTCAGTTTCAGAATTAACATAAGAAAACTTACCATCAACATTACTTGGCCATTCTCCAGCCAACCAGATCGCCATATCACTCCAATGCGACCCAATATCAAATAAAGCATCTGAAGGACCGCTGGCATCAGGATCATTTTTCCAAGGTTGTCGTGACGGTTTATTAGGATTTAATGCAGCTTGAGCTGAAGAACTTTGAAGATAGCTACCCTCTATCGCAAAGATCTCTCCAAGATCGCCGGCAAGACACATCGACTTTATGGTTTGTGGTCCCCACATCATGCGATATCCATGACAGACACCAACAGGAAGTGAGATCTCTTTTATCTTTTCAATCTGCTCGTGAT
This sequence comes from uncultured Bdellovibrionales bacterium, assembly GCA_964612045.1. Taxonomy (GTDB): domain Bacteria; phylum Bdellovibrionota_C; class UBA2361; order UBA2361; family UBA2361; genus CAZTER01. The sequence goes on along the minus strand of CAZTER010000182.1, from coordinate 450 downwards.
TAATCGCGACAGGTTTATCAACAACGATGGCATTAAAACCTGCTGCTATTCCATCTAAAAGTGTTGAAGTATGGTAGGCATGAGGATTTGCAATACATAAGAGATTAATATCAGCTGACTTATCAGTATAGCTCTTAAGGTCATCTCCCCTATTAAAGAAGCGAGGGGTCGAAAAGTTAATCTCTCTCTCTAACGTAGATACGATCATCAAGCTACGCTCCATAGCCTGACCTGCCATACCTCGTCCAACAACTATCGGATTAATTTTCATAATTTAAACTCAAGAAACTACACTCTTTGCCAACTTGAACATCTTCTATCGCTCCATGGTCTTGCATCACCTCGAGAACGAGAATCTTTTAATTTAGCAAAATCAATCTCTGCAACGGCTATCCCTTCTTCATTCAGAGCGGTCTCTGCTAATACGGCAGATGGTGGGAATGGAGATTT
>CAZTER010000181.1:0-4774 GCA_964612045.1 uncultured Bdellovibrionales bacterium | reverse complement strand
ATTAATGTCTTTGCTACCATCTAAATATAAAACGTGGGATGCTTCTATATTGAAGAACATCCCACGTTATTTAAAAGATCGCCTTATTTAAAAAAATATAGCGACGACAGTTAACTCAGTCGGACAGTGCTTAGTTTACGTTATCCGCTCTCTCGATTGCATCTGTATCCATTCCATGATCTCTTTCAAGGACATACAGACCCCATTCAAAGAAATGGGATGGAAGTCTACAGAATGGATACTCAGATTCGAGCTCAATTATCTCTGTAGGTTTCTTCTTTCTAAGTCTAGCTTTGGTTTTAATGCCATTTGAGACATGAGGTGATCTCAACTTCTGTAACTCTTCATGTGTGAAATGTCTTATTGTCTTCATTTTGATAATCTCCTCCAAGTTATCAACTAAAGATTACTTCTTACTGCTAACCCTTGTTCAGCCCTCTCAGACGAAGGTCGTCTCAAAAGCTTCAAAGTAACCTTTTAGTAACCGAAGGGGGCATTCAAAAGATGGTAGTACAACCCTTGAACTATAAATCCACGAAGTATCCAAAAACCATCGGAAAATCGTGTTTTACCCCACAAAATTGCGACTTGTTTCATTATACAGTATATGAGCCCGGTACTATCATAAAAATACATCTGATATGGGTTTAGATCTTAAATTTACTCACTTTATAGCGAAAATAGAGGAGTTTTAGGCTAGAATAAACATTCTAAGATGTAGTCCGTATGCCATCGGTGGTGGTTTGGGTTAATAGTGGGTTGGAGGAAGTTGTAATGAGTGTAGCCAGGTTAAAGAGTTGGAGAGATTTAGCAACCCTTGATGATGCTCTCAGTCATGGATTAACAGAGGCAGAGTTCAAGGATATTACCACAGCTCTACAACGTGATGTTAATCAGGTAGAACTTGGCATCTGTGCAGCTCTATATTCTGAACATTGCTCATATAAGAGTACAAAAGTTCATCTTAAAAATATGCCAACCACTGGCGAGCGCGTTATTCAAGGCCCAGGAGAGAATGCTGGAGTCGTCGATATTGGAGATGGTGAAGCTGTAGTTTTTAAAATCGAAAGCCACAATCATCCAAGTTTTATTGAACCGTATCAGGGTGCTGCTACGGGAGTTGGTGGTATTTTAAGAGATGTTTTCACCATGGGTGCACGACCTGTTGCGCTGATGAATGCACTCAGATTCGGAGCGCTTTCAAATGATCGAACAGCTTACCTAACTCAGAGAGCAGTTGCTGGTATCGGTGGTTATGGAAATTGTGTTGGAGTTCCTACTGTTAGAGGAGAGACGTATTTTCATGAGAGTTATAATGGTAACTGTTTAGTAAATGCGTTCGCTCTTGGTTTAGTAGATAAGGATAAGATCTTCCTTGGTCGAGCGGCAGGAGTAGGGAACTTAGTTGTATACTTCGGCTCAAAGACCGGTCGAGATGGTATTCGTGGAGCCAATATGGCTTCTGAGGCCTTTGAGGATAACTCAGAAGAGAAGCGTCCTACAGTTCAAGTAGGAGATCCATTTCAAGAGAAGTTATTGATCGAAGCTTGCCTAGCAGTGATGGCTACAGGAGCTGTAGTTGGAATTCAGGATATGGGAGCAGCTGGAATGACCTCTTCCTCATACGAGATGGCAGAGAGAGCTGGCACAGGATTAAGAATAGATCTCGATAAGGTTCCTCAGCGTGAGAGTGGAATGAATCCTTATGAGATAATGCTTTCAGAATCTCAGGAAAGAATGCTCGCAGTTGTTGAGCGTGGGCGAGAACAGGAAGTTATCTCTATCCTTCAGAGATGGGAGCTTGATGGTGTTATAATCGGAGAAGTTATTGAAGGCACTGATGTGCAGCTTTACTGGAATGGTGAGTGTATCTCAAGCATGCCAGTTTCTGTTGTTACAGCATCAGTTCCGCAGTACAGATGGCCTGAACAACAACCGGCTGACTTCGAGATTCGTAACTCTTTTAACCTTGATGATATCGCTGAACCAGCAGATCTTTCTAAGACATGGCTCGAGCTCTTGGGAAATGAGAATCTCTGCTCACGTCATCAGATCTATCAGCAGTATGATTCAACCGTTAGAACAAATACAGTAATTCATCCTGGTGGAGATGCTGCTGTTATCCGTGTAAAGGCAAAAAATCGTAGGAAACTAAAAGAGAAGGGAGTCGCTGTTACTGTCGATTGTAACTCAATCTATTGTGGTATTGATCCACGACAGGGAGTTGCTCTTTCTCTCGCAGAATCATGCCGAAATATTGCTGCTGTAGGAGCTGAGCCGATCGGAATATCTGATTGTTTAAACTTTGGAAGTCCTGAGAGACCAGAATCCATGTGGCAGATTGCAGAAGCAATTCGTGGATTAGGAGAAGCAGCTAGAGCTTTTGGTGTTCCAATTGTGAGCGGAAATGTAAGTTTATACAACGAAACAAAGGGAAAGGCTGTGTTGCCAACTCCAATGTTGGCAGTAGTTGGGCTTATAGAAGATGCCTCGAAGTGTGTTGATATTAGATTCAAGAATTCTGGTGATGTTGTCCTTCTATTAGGTGATACAGATAGTAACGAGCTTGGTGGATCTGAGTATCTTCGTTTTGTCAGTGGAGCAGAGCGAGGAAAGTTGCCGGTATTAGATTATGATCGTGAGATTCTGCATGCAGGATTCATCCGATCACTTATAGATAATCGGTTGTTATCATCTTGCCATGATTTATCTAGTGGGGGTCTGGCGGTTGCGCTAGCTGAGAGTTGTTTAGGTGATGGGATCTCTCCGATCGGCGCATCTATTAAAGTTGATTTAGGTTCTGCTCGAAGAGATGGAATCTTATTCTCGGAAAGTGGGGCTCGTTATCTAGTCTCTTGCAAGGCTGAAAATGAGGAAGAGATCAGACGTTTAGCCAAGCGAAAAGGTGTTCCAGTTTCGGGAGTTGGGGTCGTAGGTGGAGAGATGATATCGATTGATGGATGTGCTACCATATCTGTACAAGCTGCTATTAGTCAGTGGCGTACCGGTTTGAACTCGATCTTCCCAGCGGTAGCTTAATAAGTGATTAGTAGTTTACACTTTGAGGCCTAAAACTAGATGAAAAATCGCCGAGATTCCTTTAGAGAAGAGTGCGGATTGATGGGAGTATGGAACCATCATGAAGCGGCAAACCTTGCTTATCTCGGTCTATATGCACAACAACATCGCGGACAAGAGGGAGCAGGAGTAGTTTCCCTTGATCGTCAAAGTAAAGTGATGTCCGTTCATCGAGGGTTAGGTTTAGTATCAGATATATTCTCAACCTTTGATTTCTCTGCTCTGCCAGGCGATGTATCTATAGGTCATGTTAGATATACAACTGCTGGTGGGCATCGATTAGCAAATGTTCAGCCATTCCAAGCTGAGATTGCTATGGGTAAAGTTGCTATTGCACATAATGGTAACTTAATTAATGCAGATAAACTGCGAGAGCAATTAATAGCTCAAGGAGCGATCTTCTCTGCTACATCAGATACAGAGATCGTTCTTCATTTATTGGCTAGGGCTCCTAAGCATCTTCCTGTGATTGAAGGAGTCATTAAGTCACTCCAAGATCTACGTGGAGCTTTTTCTCTATTAATCTTATTAGAAGATCGATTAATAGCTGTGCGAGATCCTGCTGGATTTAGACCTTTAGTAATCGGTTCATTGCATGATGGTGTTGTTATTGCATCTGAAACCTGTGCTCTTGATTTAATCGGTGCAGAGTATGTTCGTGATGTGCAGCCAGGAGAGATGGTTGAGATTACATCTCAAGGATCGATTCGTAGTTACTTCCCATTCCCTCATTCAAGAGAATCAGCATGTATATTTGAGTATGTATATTTTGCTCGACCAGATTCTCAGATTTTTGGAAGAAATGTTTATACAATTCGTAAACAGATGGGAATCGAGTTGGCGAGAGAGTTTCCAGTAACAGCGGACTTAGTTGTGCCGGTTCCAGATTCTGGTGTTCCAGCTGCACTTGGTTTTTCGCAGGAATCAAAGATTCCACTTGAGATGGGATTGATTAGAAACCATTACGTAGGCCGTACATTTATCGAGCCAAAACAATCAATTCGTGATTTCGGTGTTAAGATAAAGTTAAATCCAATTAGTGAGATGTTAGAGGGAAAATCGATCGTAATAGTAGATGATTCGATCGTACGCGGAACAACCTCTCGAAAGTTAGTTAAGATGATTCGTGCTGCTGGAGCACGTGAAGTTCACATGAGAATTTCCTCTCCACCAACAACAGACCCCTGTTATTACGGAATTGATACTCCATCAAAAGAGGAGCTAATAGCTTCACACAAGAGTGCAGAAGAGATAGCTGAGTTCATCGGAGTTGATTCTTTGGCGTATCTAACTATCGATGGATTATATCGTGCAGTAGATAAGGCAGGAAATGGTGGTCGTGGTAAGTTCTGTGACGCATGTTTTACAGGTGATTATCCGATTGGAACTCCAAACGATCATGCTACCCGACAAGGAAGATTGTTCTAGATCTCTCATAGTCCAGCTAGTTAGCTTAGGTAAATTAGATCGGTTAGAATCAAAGCCGTCTTAATACCTGAGGTTTGAAATGCCTAAAGTGCACAGTGCAAAACCAGTAGAGACTGATCTTAGTTCATCATCTTTCGATCTATCCTCTCTAAGTCTCGTCGTAGTTGATGATATTCCAGAGATCGCTGCTCAAACAGCAAGTGCGTTAGCTCCACATGTGAAAAGAGTTACGACTGCTTTGCCAGAAAATGCTGTTCATAGAATAAGA
>CAZTER010000180.1:0-4775 GCA_964612045.1 uncultured Bdellovibrionales bacterium | reverse complement strand
GGAGAATAATACAAGGAGATCTCCATCGACCAAACCTCTCTCTCTCCGTAAAAGATCGAGATCGAAATGGACACCTATTAAGCTCACACAAACAAAAGCTTAAAGAGCTCCTTGCATTGCTTAACAACGAAGCAGCAGATCAACCAACAATAGTGTACTGCTCTACCCGTAGAGAGGTAGAGGAGCTTCATGATGAACTCTACACCGCTGGAATCCGGGCTGTATTTTATCATGGAGAACGTGACGGCAGCGAAAAGCTTCAAGCTCAAGAACTCTTCATGAAAGATGAGGCACAGGTGATGGTCTGCACCTCCGCATTCGGCACCGGAATAGATAAAGGGAATGTTAGGTATATTGTCCATTTCAACACTCCTGGAAGTATCGAACAGTGGGCACAAGAGGCTGGGAGAGCTGGACGAGATGGCATGCCTGCCACATGTCAGATCTTCTACTCTCCATTAGATCTCCATACACACATGCATTTTGCTAGACAGGCGAACCCAAAACCTGCTCACCTTCTTCAGTTTTTTAAACATATCTGGGGCTGGGTTCCACCTGAAGAGCAAAATAGTCCTGTACCATCAGTATGGATTAATATGGCTGACTTCCTTGATCGCAAAAAGAAGGGATTCTATGCCGGCATGAATCAAACTGCTCTTGTAATCTTACAAAATGCTGGAGTTATAAATATTGATGGATGGAATGTTAGATTTCCAATTCACCCTACTCGTGGGACGCAAAATCCTGGAGAGATAAATCAAACATTACTAGATGCTCTCCCTGGAGATAAAGAATTTAGAGCAAACAGAGCACGCCTTCATCAACATCTAAAACTGTTGATATATGCAGTTCAAGAGGGACGCAGAGATCCATCTTTAATCCCCGGATTGATGCAAACTCATCTATTAAGTAATGGATTAGTAGATCGAGTCGCCTCGCTTGACCTAAAAAGTTTGGTACAGGTTGATTCAAACATAATTAATACTGTGCTTAAAGTTGTAAATGAAAGTGATTTCAGAATCTCCGATCTAATCAGCAGGTTGCAAAAACATCCGCCAATCAGTTCTGGAGATTCTACAATAGAGATCTCAGAATTTGGCAGAAGTGGTCTTTATTCAATAGTCGAGCATGCATGTTGGCTCGGCCTCTTAAGAATGCAAAGCCGTGGAATGATGACATATGTTTCATTAACCCCTGGAGGAATGGACGAACTATCTAAACAATCTCTTACAGAGCTTGATCGAGAGCTACTATCGCCTAGCTCCTCTTTTGAACGGTTAATAAAAAGAATTGGTCATGCTGCAGAGCAAGATCCTTTAAGAGCAGCTCTAGGCAACTGGTATGAAGATCTTTCAAAAAATGTAAAGGGCCATGAGGATCTTCTAGAGAAAGTTAATCAATTTGGGACAAACTCTTTTCAGGTATTAGACCAAGAGGTACAGGGCGATGCGTTAGTGCGAGCGTTCATGCGCAAGCGAGCTGACGCACAACTTGAACTCTCCGACCGCTTAACTTTCCTTGTCTATATATTTCCCGAGATAATTCAGCAGAATGGATATGAGCTTCCGCCGTTTGAATTCGATCCGGCTATATACAACCCAGACCCAGCTCTAAATGACATAACGGAATAGTCATGATTGATCTACCTCCGTTAAGATCAGAAGCAGTCAAAAAAACTGATCCAGCGGTCTGGCTATTGAGAACTCGTGCTCTCATATCCTTCGAAAACACCACAATTCCATCCTCTGAGTCTTGGGAGATAAAACCGCCAGTCAATCAAACTGTTATTGATAAAATATCAGAGATAGCTAACTTTCTTGATATCGTAAAAAAAACGGCTCTGAGCGCCTTACTTGATCTCTCCATAATAAGCGGAGAGGTTCAACACTGGCTAGAGCAGAGAGCAACGCAGCTACCAGAAGCAACTCCTCTGAGACAAGCAATGTCAGCTGCATGCCGAGAGACCTTAGATAAAGCAAAAACACAGGAAGCTCTTAATGCGATATTTAGCTCTGAGCGACTCCGCAATTCTCTATCTTTTCTAATAGATGATGAGCGTCTCTCTCTCTTACTTCGTCCAGATTACGATATCGAATTGGCAGACCTATTATTAACAGTTGGATGTCTAAGCCAATCCGAGGTGTGGAATGAAGTATTTTTATCCAATCTTGCTAATTCGATTGCTGCAAACTTTACACTACCAGAGGAGCTACCTGAGGGACTCTCACAGTTTACTCAGGATCTATTAAATCTAGCCAAAAACCCCTCCCCCTCAGAGGAAAACTCTTTTGCGCTCGATGCTATCCTTGGGCGCATCCCAAACTCTAATAGATTACAGATAACTAGACCGGATAACGATCTAACGATAACTCAGCAAATTGCTGAAGGGTTTATCTCCCTACTTTTAGAGAAAAAATCAGAGATTAGCTCCCTACTCTCTGAAGGAAGTAGAATTTGCATCTACAATAATATAGATGGCCTTTCCACCGAGGTATTAAATTCATCGGAATACAAGCTAGCAGAGATTCAGGGAAAATTCACAAGAAGATCACCGATCTCAGAAGATGAACTAAGAGCTAGAGCAAAAAACACTCTAGTTGGATTGATTCCAGAAGATGAAATCTCTCAGATTGATGAAATTGGAGTTGCAGATCTCACATCGCGGCTTCATACGCTCAACATTCTCTCTTCGACTCATGATGGATTAAACCTAGTCCTTAGAGCTCTTCTTAAGCAGATGGCTGTCCGCACATTTGATAATCCTGACTCTCTCTCAAGCTTAATAGGAAGTGACTCCGTTCTTACCTACTGGGCCAGCTCCTTAACCCCTTACTTATTCGGGATGTCCAATAATGACTCAGCGATCTCTTCTAATGAAACAAAGACAGCTGAAACAGATGCTATCTCTACCGACATTGAGGCTAACGGCAAAAACCGCCCGGCACTCGACACACCATCAGGATTACTTGTAAGACTTGATGACTTAATCTCAAGCTATGAAGCTCGCAGACAATTCACAGCAGAGCTACAAGGATGGCAAGAACGCGTAGTTGGTCGTGGCATCGCATGCAGGTTGCCAGCAGATGACTTTATTCCATTACTTGCACAGCTCGCAGAAGCTATAAACAAACACTGCAAAAACCCCGCTCTCTCAGAAGCTGTCAGGACCTCATTTAAAATGGATCTTGAATTAGCAAGAAAAGCGCTGGTTGAAATAATCTCTGAATCAAGGGGCGAGATAACACGCTTAACATCTCCGAAATATCGCGTAAGAGGCTTTCAGGTAGGAGACTATCGTGGACCAACAAAGATTGTATATGGAAATGGTGAAAAGAAGTCACAGCCAGCGGTCGAGGTAGCGTTTAATTTACTCCTCTCGACAGACGAGAGAGGAGAAACAGCTATAGCATTAGCAGAAGCTATCAAAAGCCGCCTGACAGAGGATGGAGAAGAGATCGGTATAATACTTGATCTTGATAATAATCCTCTCAATAAATTTTTATCGGCAGCATGGAATATCCACAGGGACGACTCATTAGAACGATGCAACCCAAGTGAGATCTTTAGTAAAGTGTTACTAGGTATTGTGGAGGATCGCCTCAACAGCAACAATTCTCAGCTTTTTGAGCTCCTTGCAGATCCACATACACTCGCAAGCTCTCTTTTACATGCTTTTATAAATATAGGAGCAAAAGGAAGTTCTCCTGGTACGATCGATAAGACTCGCTTTATCAAGATCTTTGAAAATATCCGTACCGCTGTAATGACAGCAAATTCTAATCCTCAATCTGATCTACATACACTCGCCAACCAATTGGTATCAAAAGGTCTGCCAGGAAAGATTGATAATCTACTAGAAGAGATCCGATCTGGTGGATTTTTTCGAGAAAATGATGGCGGTCGATATCTCAGAGAGTATCTCTCTCGTCGAACAAAGCCAAGCGCACAGACCAGATCTCTCCCTGTAATATCGAATGACAAGCTACCATCATCTCAATCTATCTCTGGTCTTCAACTTCTGTTGGCTAGAACAGTACGGAGCCGTCAAGAAGATCGACAAGTAAGTGCGGCTGCGACTAAAACAAATCTTCAAGATGCATTAAATAAGGGCCTCCTAAGGCGATTACCAGCAGAGCATTTTACCTCCGCGCTAATTGAGCTTATCAACCAACCTCAAGGAGGTGTATCAGAGGATTTAAAGAGATGCCTTATAATTCTAGGCGCTGGAACTATTAGAGGAGTTCCTACTTTAAGAAACTTGCGCGGACAAGCAGAAGACGGAACTCCAGTTTATGTCGAGCCTAAAGATACAGAGATGTCTGAGTCAGGAGAAGTAGATGCCCTCTCCGTAATAGTAGGTCATCATTATCGAGATCTAACCAAGGAATCTCCGACAGGCAATTTATCTGATATCATTCGTTCTATTCTTGACATCAGCGATAGCTTCGAAGACAAACTAGCGCCAACATATCTAATTCCATTTAATGCTATCTTAGCAATCGCAGCAGCGTTTAAAGAGAGTAGTGAACAGCTCTTACCAGAAGCGGTCGGTTTATTAAAAATTGCATCTACTCACCCTGACTACCTTAGGGAATTGAAGTTTATATTTAATCCCTCTGCTATAGACTCTGAACGATCCAAATTAGAGACTCAGCTATCTTTAATAGCGAGAGAAGAGGCAGCTCAAATTACCCGCAATCTATTTGAACAGATCTCAAGAGTCGGGCTATCGAAGGATTCGGACAAAATTAACCCCGCACTAAAGGAGCTCTCTT
>CAZTER010000179.1:0-4781 GCA_964612045.1 uncultured Bdellovibrionales bacterium | reverse complement strand
CAAAAATGCTTATCTAAGTAACGATATAATCTTTTTGCCACTGCACTTTTAAGATCTAACAAAAAATCTAGATCTAACTTCTTGATAAATCCTGTCTCGAATGATCTGAAGATTGTTTCACTCCAAATAAAGAAACTTGGTTTAACTTCTGCATTTGGATTACGGCCATCATTGATTTCATAGGCATCAATAATTCCGAAGTTTCTTGTGCTATGAGCTTTAGTCTCATTGTCATAAAATCCATTGGTGGTTTTTATTCTAACTCCGCTCAACCGATCCAATGCTTTTTGTAAACGTGTATAACTTCTTCCCTCTGTGGTCCATTTTAGAGCTTTAAGTAATTCATATCTTGAAAAGTAAACTTTCCGTTCATTAAAACCGCTATCTACTGAAAGCTTTAAAAGGCCTAATAATACTTCATCATCCGAGGCTGTTGGTAATCCGAACTTATCTGCTCCAGTAATAATCCATTTTCTATTTATTACCTCTCCGTTCTTCCCTCTAACTGAATCAGAGAACTCTAGTGTCTTAACATCAGAATCAATTCGTGTTGAGAGTACAGTGAGAGGAAACTCTGCAAGATTCATCTCATCACGAGAGACTCTAGTTGAGCCCTTTATCGATGGAGCTGAGGAAGAGATAGTTCCGAATGATGGAATTGCTCCGTGCTGTGGCTCTTGTGCTTCTGGTAATGCCATACTTTACTTGAGTCTGATTTTGATAGGCTCTTAAAGAAAAGAACTTAATATACACGAACCTTACTAAACTTTAAGTAGTTTGAACAACGAGTATGAGGTTTGATCATTTGATCTAGTGAGCGAAGATCAAAAATAATAATTTCAAATATTTATCTTCGAATATTTATTCTCAAGCACGATACTTTAGATCTCAACACACGATAAACTTGATCTCAGATCGCGTGAATCACGATCTTGCTTCACGATACCCTATTATTTCATTACTCGATCATTCTTGATCTCGCTTCACGGATCTTTTTTACTTCACTTCACGATCAAATCCATTATTATTACTTCGCATCACGAATGTGATAAAACAGCGTTATTTAACGCTCGTCGTTATGTGTAAGTGATGATTCGTCTAGATTTTATGCGTGATTTCTGAGAGATTGGGGCCCGTTATTATTTCAATTCACGAGATTTAAGTGGGGAAGATGTGGGAACTGTAATTGGTGTTATTAACCAGAAGGGTGGTGTCGGAAAAACAACAACATCTGTGAACTTAGGGGCAGCTTTAGCTGAGCAAGGAAAGAAGGTTCTTCTTCTAGATATCGATCCACAAGGGAATTTATCAACTCATTTAGGTATTGGGGCAAAAGAGAATCCTGAGAATCTTACAGAGGATCCAACTGTACCTGAATTCACGATATATGATGTGCTAAAGGGATCTAAGACCATTAATCAAGTAATAATTAATAGATCCAATAACTTAGATATTGTTCCAGGAAGTCTTTTTTTGAGTGCAGCTGACCTTGAACTCGGTGGAGTAGTAGGTCGTGAGTTGATTTTAAAGCGAGCGCTAGAAAAAGTTAGAGCTGCATATGATGTGGTGGTAATAGATTGTCCTCCTGCTTTAGGCCTTTTATCTCTTAATGCTTTAGCAGCAAGCGATGAGGTCATTATTCCTGTTCAGAGTGAATATCTTGCTTTATATGGTGTTAGACAGCTTCTTGATACAATTGATCAGGTAAGAGGCATTTATAACCCTAACTTAAAGGTTGGCGGAGTTCTTATCTGTCTTCACGATAGTAGAAAGAGATTAGCAAGAGCTGTTTCAGATACTATTAGAGCCTATTTTGGTGATTTAGTTTTTGATACAGTAATAAGGTCAAATGTGTCTCTCGCCGAGGCTCCAGCTCAAGGACAAAGTATTTTTGAGTATGCACCTAAATCCTCTGGCGCAGAGGACTATCTTTCACTCTCTAAGGAGGCCTTACAATGAAAAAAAGACTTACATTAGCTAACAATCCCCTATTCTCCGGCCCTGCTCTTAGAGATAGAGAGCGAGTAGGTGTTCCATATCGTGAAATAGCAATCTCAGACATTGATACAGATCCAAATCAACCTAGAAAGTATTTTAATGAAGAAAAGTTAAATGAATTAGCTACTTCGATCGCTACTTATGGCGTTCTAAGTCCAATTCTTGTTAGACCATCTTCAAATCCAGGAAGATTTGAGCTAATCGCAGGAGAAAGAAGATTTAGAGCGTCAAAAATGGCTGGAAAAGAAAGTATACCAGCCATTGTAGATCAAGATGCACAGGATAATGGAGATAGAACTCTTGCTATTCAACTTGTTGAGAACATTCAGAGATCTGATCTAACCCCTCTCGAGCGTGCGCATGCTATAGGAGCAATGAGAGATGCATTTAGTTTATCTGTAAGAGATGTTGCTGATAGATTAGGCGTGTCGAAAAGCATGGTGCATAGAAGTTTAGAGCTTCTAGAGCTACCAGATGATCTTCTTAATGCTTTAAAGGAAGGGGCATCAGAATCAAAGGTCCTTTTGTTAGCTAGAATTGAGGATCCAGAAATACGAGCAAGTTATCTGAAGGATATAGATATTACCCCGCGAGCTGCATTGGAGCAGAGAATTGCTAAAGAAGCACCAAAAGTAACTCAGGCGAAATCAGCTGAGTTGAATCCTGAAGATTCTAGAATTGTTGATGAGATTCAAAGAGCATTAGGATTAAAAGTCAGAATGCTTAAGGTTGCTCCTGATGATGAAAGAGGAAGGCTTCTTATAGAGTTCTATTCAAGTTCTGATCTTCAAGAATTATTCCGAAAACTAGTAAGTGAGTAAAGCTACGGGATGTCCCACCGTGGGACATCCCAAATAATCAATAATTATCCTATATTTCTTAAAGAGCTAAATTGTCCCACCGTGGGACGCCGCACAAAAATCCAATGAATGGATTAAACTACCTATCTTCTCTTGCTAAGTGGCGCGGATCAGGGATCTTTTCCCTAGATAATGTTCGAGCAGTTTGCCATGATCTTGGTAATCCCCAAGACCTTATTACCTCGATACACGTTGCTGGAACAAATGGAAAAGGATCTGTTTCAGCTGCTGTTTCTTCAATATTAGGCTGTGCTGGAAAGAAAGTATTAATGACTTCCTCACCACATCTCGTCTCTGTAAATGAAAGAATTCTTATCGATGGGTACCCAATATCTGATATTGAACTATCGGAAAATGTTCTCCAAGTTAAAGACTCAGTAACGCGGCTAGGTTTAGAGCTAAGTCATTTTGAAGCTATCACAATTGCAGCCTTTCTTTCTGCCGCCAAAAATAAAGTTGATTATATGGTAGTTGAAGTAGGCCTTGGTGGAAGGCTTGATGCTACAAATATCATTAAATCTCCAGCTGTTTCTGCAATTGTGTCTATTGGCCTTGACCATGAAAATGTTCTAGGAAATACAGCTGCTTTAATTGCAAGAGAGAAGGCAGGAATAATTAAAGACAATGGTAATGTCGTAGTTGGCGATCTTAGCAGTGAGTCTTTGGATGTGATTATAGAGATATCCAAGTCTCACAATGCTACAATTTATAGAGCTCAAAATGAGTTTAAAGCAGAGGCACTGCCAAATAATGTAATCGAGTATTGGGATAAATCTGGTGCTAAGTTCCAATTTACAAGTTCATTAAAAGGGGAATTTCAGGCTAATAACATGGGAGTTGCTGTTAAAATATGCTCGATTTTAGGGATAGATTATATATCGTGCATTGAAGGAATTCAGAATGTAAGATGGCCAGCAAGAATGATGTCTCTTTATCAAGGAAGTGATAGAATTATAATTGATTCAGCACATAATATTCCAGGAATTCAAGCACTTACATATTACCTATCAAATAATAATTTATCTGGAATCCCGATAGTGTTTGGAGCTCTAAATACAAAAAGATGGCAGGATATGATCGAGTTGTTAGCTCCTCATGTTACTGAATGGTATCCAGTAAAGATTGAATCTTCAGAAGCAGTGCCTGTCGATGATATAGTTACTTGCCTATCGGGACTTGGAATAAATTCTAATGATATATACACAGGTCTTGGGCTTATAGATACGATAGATTTTGCTCTTAATAACTCAGAAAGTGGAAACATTTTAATTTGCGGGTCTATGTACCTTGCTGGTTCAGTATTAAGAGATCTAAAAGTTTCATTACCACCTGTTTGGCGAAGACAGAATAAGAAAAATTTGGAAAGAAACTAGAGATATGAAAGATTCAGACCAATTTGAGAGATTTAGAGCAGTTATAGATCTAAAATTAAGTAATATTATCGGTCAATCTGGTCTACATAATAAACTAGTTGAATGCATGCTATATGCGACATTTCCTGGTGGTAAGCGCATTAGGCCTGCATTAGCACTCGCTCTTTGCTCTAACAATGGCGGAGATCCAGAGTCAATATTAGGATCTGCTGTTGCTCTTGAGCTTATTCATTGTGCGTCTTTAATTCATGATGATCTTCCAGCGTTGGATAATGATGATTTTCGGCGCGGTAAACCTAGTGCACATAAGGCATTTGGAGAAGCAACAGCAATTCTTGCTGGAGATGCTTTACCGATGCTCGCATTAGTAGGCGCGAATAGAGATCCGATTGATTCAGCTTCATCTCGAAAAATAGGGGAGGTTCTCTCTGAAAGCTACCTTTTCGTTTGTTCTGGCCAGAGTCGAGATCTTGATGATCAGTGTAGAAGTGAGAACATGAGAGGAATTCATAGAGAGAAAACAGGATCGCTTTTTTCTGCAGCTGTAGTG
>CAZTER010000178.1:0-4784 GCA_964612045.1 uncultured Bdellovibrionales bacterium | reverse complement strand
GATGGTTTAACTGGAGTTATCTATATCGGACAAGATGGTGAGTTAAGAAGAAAGTTTACGGTGGTAACCCTTGCGGATAGTGGTATTCTTGAACTAGGAAATAATCCTGCCCAGTAATATTTTGAATTTTATGATTTTGGTCTTTAGGAGTAAGTAGTTCATGGCAAAGAAGAAAAGTGCATTAAAGAAGCACAGTAGTTCAAAAGGGCGTAAGGGAGCTAAAGAGCAAGGAAAATTTCCTGCAAGTTTACCAATATTGGCCACTAAGGATCTGGTAGCTTTCCCTGCTGTGATGATGTCGCTTTACGTTGTCCGCAGCACTGGATTGAAAGCAGTACATGCCGCCAAAGATTTTGGAGATCTAGTTGTAATCGTTGCGCAGAGAGATTCAGATGTTGAATCGCCAAGACCAGATGATCTTTATAGCGTCGGCGTCCTTGGTCATGTAATGCGAGCTTTAGAATTGCCTGATGGTAGATGGAAAGTCCTTATTCAGGGATTGGAGAGGGTAATTATAAATAATGTTCGTGCAGATTCAGAATCTGATTGCATGATCGGAGATGTCAAGGTTGTCGAATCTAAATATCAAAAAGAGCTTGCGCCAAAAGAGAGCGGATCCGTTAGAAGGATCCGCGAAAATTTACAGATCTTGGTTCAGCATGAGCACCGCCCAGAAGAGATCCTTCTAGTAACAGAGGAGATTGAAGATCCTGGCATCCTAGCAGATGTTGTTCTTGCTCATTATAGCCTTGATCCGGCGATATCTCAGGCGTTGCTTGAAGAGTTTGATCCTCTCAAGAGATTGCGCGCGACTGATGCATTAATAGCCGATGATCTTAAGCAGTTCCATATCTCTGAGCAGATTCGTGATAAAGCTCAAAGCGAGATGAATAAAGGACAGAGGGAGTATTTTTTACGGGAACAGATCCGTCAGATAAACCGAGAGTTAGGAGAGTCTGATGGACAAACTGAAGATCTCTCAATTTTAAAGGATAATTTAAAACGAGCTAATTTACCGGCACATGCTAGAGCAGAGGCTGATAAGCAGATAAAGCGTCTAGAGAGAATGCAACCTGAAGCTAGTGAATACGCTTTAATTCGAACTTATCTTGATTGGATGGCTGAATTACCTTGGTCAACTAAGACAAGTGATAGTTTAAAGCTTAGTCAGGCAAGGGGATTTCTCGATGAGGATCATTTCGGATTAGAGAAAGCTAAGGATAGAATCCTAGAATTTTTGAGTGTTCTTAAGTTAAAGCATGATTCTCATGGGCCAATCCTATGTTTCGTAGGACCTCCAGGAGTTGGTAAAACTTCACTCGGGAAATCGATAGCGAAGGCATTAGGACGCAAGTTTGTTCGCGTGTCGATCGGTGGTGTTAGAGATGAGGCCGAGATCAGAGGACATCGTAGAACTTACGTAGGTGCATTGCCAGGTCGTGTTATTCAGGGAATGAAGCAAGCCGGGGCAAAGAACTGCGTATTCGTATTAGATGAATTAGATAAGGTAGGAGCAGATTTTAGAGGAGATCCCGCTTCTGCTCTATTAGAGGTGCTTGATCCACAACAGAACAAAGAGTTTGTTGATCATTATTTGGGAGTGCCTTACGATCTATCAGAGGTTCTATTTATCGCAACGGCCAATACTCTTGATACAATACCTGATGCGCTGCTTGATCGCTTGGAGGTGATCTACATCCCTGGTTATACGAATGAAGAGAAAGTTCATATAGCAAAGCGTTTTCTTGTGCCGAGACAACAACGTGAGAATGGACTCGAAAAGGTTAAGATCTCTGTAAATGACGAAGCATTACTTTTCTTAATTGAACGTTACACAAGGGAGTCTGGTGTCAGAAATCTTGAGAGAGAGGTCGGATCACTTTTCCGAAAATTAGCGCGCAAGTATCTTGAAGAGAAGAAGGTTCCAAAGGTTATTGACGTCACTGTTGTAGAAAAGCTTCTTGGTACTACCAAGTTTGATCCAGAAGTTACTGAAGGAGCGGAGCAAGTTGGCCTTGCTCGTGGGTTGGCATGGACTATCCACGGTGGTGAAATGATGCCAATAGAGATCTCTACCGCTAAAGGAACTGGTCAATTGCAACTTACTGGTCAGTTGGGATCTGTAATGCAGGAATCTGCGCACGCAGCATTTTTCTATGCTAGAGCAAATGCAAAGAAACTTGGACTAGATAATGATTTCCATCAAAAGTTGGATATTCATATTCATCTTCCGGGTGGAGCAACGCCAAAAGATGGACCATCTGCCGGTATAACGATCGCAACGGCTTTGGTTTCAGCTCTTTCAGGTAGAGTCGTGGCGAATGATATAGCAATGACTGGCGAGATGACTTTGCGTGGTAATGTTCTTCCTGTCGGGGGTTTAAAAGAGAAGGCTCTTGCTGCTTTAAGATATGGAATAGTTAGAGTTATCATTCCGTCTGAAAACCTAAAGGATATTGATGAGATTCCAAAGGAACAGCGCGATAAGATTCAATTTATACCTGTTAAGCATATTTCAGAGGTATTGCCATTAGCGCTAAGACCTCTAGCTCCTGTTGTTAAACCAAAAGGCGCAAATGCTAAAAAGAAGCGTAGACGAGCATCTTTAAGCGCGCAGGTTTGATTAAGAGATCTAGCTTTGTTACCGTTTTGACTGTCTATGACTAGAAGTCGAACATCCTTAGTTAGATTCTCTTAATTTATACGTGTTAGTAATGGTCTCTCCTGAAATACAGATATCATCTAAAGGATCTCTCTCGTTGCCGTGTGTCGACGAGCATTTTTATGCGAGCACTATACGCGAACTATTGCCACTACTAGGATCTCATGAGCATCAGGATTATGATTATCGTTCGGCATTAGAAGTTCTAAACGATAGAGTAGTGCTCGGATTAGAACCTCATGAATTAATAGCCTGTAGCTATATGCTAACCGCATTAGCTCGGTCAGTTAGATTTAAGTCAGATATCCATATCGAATCATCAACTGGAGAGCACTCAGCAGTGCATACCGTTCATTCCATAATTATGGTGGTTGATATGTTTCGTCGTGCAGGACTATTAGCTACTCATAGGCGATCTCCGGAGATAGATCTGCTTCGACGAGATCTTTCAATATCGATCCTCTTGCATGATATGGGAGAGGTATTGGGGGAGTTCTCTAGTCTAGGACAGAGAGTTGTTATGTCTGGCTTGAGTGAGATTCCTGAAGTCGAAGCTAAAGTGTTTGAGAAGGTTATGCACCTAGCGTTGATTGCATCACAAGAGCACAATCCAAGTCTATTTTACTCTCAAGTTTCTGATCTTAGACGAGCGGCAAATATAGCTGGATTTGCGAGTGGTGCAGTTAGTGCCGAACATGTTTTAGGTTTACTTGATCAATTAGATTTTCGAGTCCTTTCTAGATTTACTCTTGATGAAAAGCATGCCGCTAGTTTGAAAAAATTCACTCATTTTTATTATGCAGCAGAGCTAAAAATAGGGGAGGCTTCCGATCGGGATCTATTTATTGGAAATGCTACAAAGGTAATTGAGCATATTCAGGGTTCTAGGCATTTTATGCGATTTGCGACTCGAGAGCCTACCTCTGAGAGAGTAAGAATATATAGCACACCAACTTTCCCCTCGACTTTTGAGAGAACAACAAGTGATGAGTTTAAAACCTCATTGCCAGTATCTCTTTCATCTAGTGTAAGTATGTTAGGAACAATTAAATATCTTGATTCCGGTGTGCATGCTTTGATGGCAAATGCGAAGAGTGAAGTTGAGATAAGGTTAGCGCGTGGATTAAGAGATGCAATTTATGAAACAATTTCTGAATCGCTTTCCATGGCCAATGATTTTATTGATCTTACTGCCACGCGAATGCCTGATCAACTTATAGAATTTGTAGAGAGATCTCAGAATGAAGATTTATCACTTAGAACTCGCCAAAAAGCGCATAGCCAGGCGAGGTCTATTTTGGTGCAAGAAAGAGATCGATTGAGTAAACTTTGGAGCGCTCAAACTTTGAGCGGAATAAATACTGCCGAATTTTATCCAGTAGAGAGAACTGGACGACTAATTCATTGTTACCTAACTGCAATTCGAAAAAATTTGACTCCAGAAGGAAACGGCCCGCTAATAAAACATGAGCAGCCACTGAGGAGAGAGTTCCAGCCGTTGCAAGATATATCGTTAGCTAAGTTTGTTAGAGGCACTTATTCTACTGGGAATTAAATCTCTTTTAAAATTTAACCAGGGCTCAAGCATTAATAGTAAGAGCAGGAATGTAGGTCCATGTAGTAAGAGGATCTGTATTGATAGCGGATAAAAGTCTATTGATGTTGGCCAAAAGTTGGTTAGAACAACTATTGAAGTAATACGAATCGCACGATCTCTATCTGTTGTAGATAGCTCCCAAATTCTCACGATTGCAGGTGGTATTATCAGGATGAGATAGTTTAGCCAAGCAAGGGGAGATAGTAGAAGAGATGCGCAGATAGTTGATAGACATGCGCCGTAAGGCGAGATCTTCTTATTAAGATTAGTTATGATAACAACAAGAATAATAGGAAGTAATGCAAGTTTGATTATTGGAAGATTAAGTGCAGAGCTTAAAGATGCGATAGAATAATTTCCGATAGTGCCTAACCAGAGACGGGCTTGGGGAATCGTCCAAGAAATATAGTCATATAAGTTATTGTATCCTATGGCAACGCAGCTCACTATTGAGCAGATTAAGAAAATTAGAATGCCTAAATAAGTCGCTTTAAGTGGAGATTTTTTTGCCGCAATAAATATAAG
>CAZTER010000177.1:0-4791 GCA_964612045.1 uncultured Bdellovibrionales bacterium | reverse complement strand
GCTTCCTAAATTTTCTGGCAATTCAACAACAAACTGAGCTCCATGTGGGGAGTTATCAAAAACTCGAATAATACCCCCATGATCTGCCACAATCGATGTTACAATAGCTAAGCCCAGTCCGGAACCATCAGATTTAGTACTAAAATACGGCTCAAAAATTCGAGGCTTTAGCTCTTCAGGCACTCCAGGGCCATTATCATTTACCTCAATCACCGCCATTTTTCGCCGTTGATCGAACGAAGTCTTGACTACAATTCTCCCACCTTCTTGAGGTTTAGATTCTTCTATTGCTCGAATCGCATTCTCCATTAGGTTAATTAAAACTCTTCTAATCTGATCATGATCAAAAGATAGCTTTGGAATAGATCTTTCACTGATTACATGGAAAACGATCCCTTTATTACTTTCAACATAGGGAGCTACGGAATCTGCAACTAACAGATTAAGATCTCCCTCTCGAATTTCGATTTGAGGCATCCTTGCAAATTTAAGAAATTCATCCAGAAGGCGTTTTATAGAAGAGACATTCTCAGTAATAGCTGTAGTACACTCCTTAACGGTCTCTAGTTGAGGAAGGACTTGAGCTGCTTTCTCTAAGCGCTGAGCAGACAGTTGAATTGGTGTTAGTGGATTCTTAATTTCATGCGCGATTCTTCGAGCAACTTCACGCCATGCGACCACTTGCTGAGCCTTTGAGATCTCTGTTATGTCGTCAAAAATTAAAACACCTCCAAGCTTTCGACCTTCCGCATCTAAGGTTAATCCAGAGGTAACAAGAAGCTGTATCTGTCTTCCTTTACTAAGAAGAGAAACCGTACGCTCAATCTCAGAGATCTTTCCACCCTCGAAGACAGCCGAGATGATATCTTTCAAAGAATCAGGAACAACATCAAGAATAAACCTTCCAATCACACTTTCTCGTGAAGCTAACTCAAGTAGATCACTAACTGCGGCATTGATTGTGGTAATTCTTCCGGTAGGATCTACTCCAATAACACCAACCATAAGATTTGCGAGAACAGCCTCAAGATAGGATCTCTGCTTCTCTGCATCTGACCTAGAAAGTCTAAGATCAGAAGCCATTGTATTAAAAGATTTTACGAGATATCCCAGTTCATCATCCGCAGCTCCACGAATATGAACGTTATAATCACCTCGAGCGATAGCTTGTGTTCCCTCAGCTAATCGTTGGATTGGCCCTGTAATCTCTCTCGCTAGATAAAATCCGAACCAAATAGCAGCAAATAATAAAAGTGCTGTTAACATTAGAAGAGTAAGAACGTTACCAGAGCGTAGTTGATTTCTAAAAAGCTTTAACTGTTCATATTCAGAGAAGAAATCTCTGATTACGTTTCCAGCATGAGTAACTTCTGGATCCACCGAAATTGTAATTACAATAACGGCAGGTTGTCCTCGCCACAGAACTCCTGCATATCCGCGAAAAAACCGATTTGCTCCACGTTCTTCTAACTGAACATCGACTTTTCCTTGTTCTGCTCGAGTAATAGCTTTCAGGTTTACAGCTGGTTCCTCAAAGCTGTCCAACGCACTGGCAGCACTAACTGATTCAGCAATAAGCTCGCCGGTTGAACCAACTAAACGTATACTATAAGCTTTAAAATTAGAGCGCATCTCCTCTAAAACGATATGTGGCTCAATAGTTGGATCCACTCCATTTATTGACTTCACAGCTCGCATTGTACTGTCTGAGGCTTCTTCTTCTAATAGCTTGAAATGTCTCCGTCCGAGATTCACTGCACTTTGAACAGTACTATCAATCTCCTGTCCAAAAAGATCTCCGAAAGCTGTAGTCAGCAAGCCGCTAGATAGAACAAATAAAATTGAGGTAGGAATTAAGGTTATTCCTACAAAGGCTGCGACCAATCGCAGACGAAGATGAGAGCCAAGTATATTTCGTCTTCGATCAAAGATTAATTTGACTACATTTCGCCCAACAAGGAAGGCAAGTATACAGAGAATAATGATCAGAAAGTTAACAAGAAGGTATATCTGGAGATAACTTCCCTGATATACGCGCTCGTCTGATGGACGTTGCCAATAAACTAAAAAACCAAGTAAGGTTGAACAAAGAAGGAAAAGAAATAATCTGGTTCCGATACCAGCCTTGCTCCACCAGAGCGCTATACGCTTACCTCTGTGTACCATTGCTACCGAGTTAAATTAAATGCGATCCATCCCGAATCCAAAACTGCTGGATCATATAAACCAAAGCTCATAAACCAAGGAATCTGCTCAAGTACGCCACCTGAAGCACCCTTACAGATAGCTACTACTCTAACGCCTACATACTCTCGACTCCCTCGCAATTTATCTCGCTCTGGAAGATCATTTAATTGAATTAAAGAAAGATTTGTCGCTAAGGCAACAGCATCATCTCTTTCATTGAAGGTTTGAACATCTGGTTGGATCTTATCGTGATACTTATCACTCTCTAAAGAGTATTTCTCGGATATTGGATCGTATCGAATTGTTTTAGTCTCTATTCTTTCACGACCACAATTATCAAACCAAAAAGAACGTTGAGAACAGAATTTAATTTCATACCTAATCCGCAGCTCAAGGCTGGAAGAAAGACAAGAATTCATCTCTTCAGACAAGCTCGATATCTTAACTCTAATCGCCTCACTTTCGACAGAATCCCAGCGAACGTCAATTAAAGAAAGAACGGGTAATATAGCAAGTATTAAAAATTTCATTTATGACTTAAAACAAAAATAGAATCTTGTAGACTATAGACTAAACTACTCCTCATCATTATGTACCACTTGAGCGCGAACTCCTCGCGAACGACCGATAGTTTGATATCCTAAATCAGTAACCTCACGACCTCTCCGAGTACGAGCCACATATCCTTCCTGAACTAGATACGGTTCATAAACATCTTCCAAGGTATCCCGATCTTCACCGAGAGCAGCAGCAATTGATTCAACACCTACAGGGCCTCCATTGAACTTATCGATGATAAACTCAAGGATCCTACGATCCATAAGATCAAGCCCATTTTGATCGATTCGTAAAAGCTCTAAGGCACTACGAACTATCTCTACATTTACTAAACCAGAATGTCTCTGTTCTGCATAATCTCTGACGCGCTTTAGCAGACGATTTGCAATTCTTGGTGTTCCTCGGGAACGTTTCCCGATCTCAAGCGCAGAGAGATCATCAACTTTTACACCAAGAATTCCAGCGGAACGCTTAACAATTTGAGTTAGCTCTTGCGGAGTATAATAATCAAGGCGCGTTATTAAACCAAATCGATCTCGTAGTGGTGAGGTCAGCAGTCCAGTTCGAGTTGTTGCACCTATCAAAGTAAAAGGTTTTAAGTTCAGCTTAACAGAGCGTGCTGCCGGTCCATGGCCAATCAAGATATCAATCTGGAAATCTTCCATTGCTGGATAGAGAACCTCCTCTACTACTCTTGGTAATCGATGAATCTCATCAATAAAAAGAACATCGTGTGGTTGCAAACCCGCAACTATTGCAGCCAAGTCTCCAGGGCGCTCTATGACTGGACCTGTAGTTGCCTTAAAACCAACCCCTAATTCTCCGGCAATAATCCTAGCTAAAGAGGTCTTTCCTAAACCTGGTGGACCATGAAGCAAGATATGATCTAATACATCTCCTCGCTTTTTTGCAGCACCGCACGCGATTCGCAGATTCTCTTTAATCGTATCTTGACCAGTATAGTCATCAAAATTTTCTGGTCTTAAACCAACTTGTGCTTGAATTTGTCCCTGCTCCTCAGAGCTCTCTTCTTCAGTAGCTCCCAACCCGATCCAACTCTCCACTTCTCCAGAGCTGCCTCCTGGAACTAGACGAGTACCCATCGATCCGATAGCTCCCTTCTTCTTTTCATCGTTAATCATACAAATCTAAGCGCCTCACGTACGATCTCTCCAGAATGGACATTTGCACTATCCAACCTTAATTCATCTAGAGCTCGCTTAACTGCTGCCTCAGCTTCATTTTTACCGAAACCTAGAGCAACTAAGGCCTCGACTGCATCTCCGATAGCAATTCCTGGTTGTATTGGAATACCTGTAGTGGTTTGAGATCCAGCCATCTCTCCGACTCGATCTTTTAACTCTAAAATAATTCGTTCTGCAGTCTTCTTTCCAACTCCTTTTATAGAACAGAGCTTAGTGCTATCACCTTGCGCGATAGTACGTAACAATTCTCTTGGCTCCAGACCTGATAAGATATCTATTGCACTCTTTGCTCCAATTCCAGAAACTCGAATAAGAAGATTAAAGACCTCTCTCTCTAGTTGATCTACAAAGCCATATAACTGAATAGCATCTTCTCGCACGGCGGTATGGATTAGGATTACTCTGTCAACACCGTCTCCTGCAGAACCAGCTATATGATGTAAAAGCTGCCTACTACAATAAACTTCATAACCAACTCCATGCACATCTATGGTTGCAAGTGCACCGGCAATAAATTCAACTTGACCCTTTAAACGCCCAATCATACCGAGATCTCTTTAACTTAATACCGTAGTTTTATAACACTATTCCGAACCATCAGGACACCCGCGATCTAGTGTTCTTACCCCTTTATCTGACTACCAGGCTCGCGCCTGATATCCAAGCTGTAGAGTCCCAATACCCTAAGTTTTAAAGGCACTTACAGCCTATGGCCCTCAATCCAATCTTGTCTTATTCATTACTACTAGGCACTAAGCTAGCAACCAGTGCCAATATAGAGTAAAGCAGCT
Source organism: uncultured Bdellovibrionales bacterium (assembly GCA_964612045.1). GTDB lineage: Bacteria > Bdellovibrionota_C > UBA2361 > UBA2361 > UBA2361 > CAZTER01. Next base: position 50 of record CAZTER010000177.1, on the reverse strand, counting down.
GTTCACGATCCATCATGGAGTGATAGTTACTCTGAAGTCAGAGGTGTAAG
>CAZTER010000176.1:0-4828 GCA_964612045.1 uncultured Bdellovibrionales bacterium | reverse complement strand
AATGTCACCTACTAAAGCTCCATCCACGACTGTATGAATGCCAGCGAGTGTTTGTCCTAGCAAAGAGGCTAGAACGAGCTTCTTCCATCCAAAGATCTGAACATAGTTAATTAATGCCCCAAGTAGGAGGATGGAAAATATAAATGTCGGAAATTTACCAAGGCTTCTAGTAGGATTTATCCCTAGCGAGGAGCTAATAAATATTATGAGGAAGAATACCAGTAGGGGGTAAACAACAGAATAACGCCAAGATTTAGAGCTTATAATTCTAGCACTGAAAAAATAGAGCGTCGAAATAACAAATGGAACGGTTGCGGCGTAAGCTATAGATAGCTTAAGGGGGATAAGAAATGCTGATAGTAGTGCTAGGAAGTGCACGGTTCGTGCTGCTGTGCCTGAAGCGTCCTGTTGATTATCTAAGTCTGTCATTATTTTACTAAACTTTTAGAGGAATAGATCCTAACAATTGTTACATAACGAGGGTTGCTCTGATACGTAGAATGGTTCGATAATTCATTAAAATGCGATAAATAGGCAAGAGCTTGAGTATTACAGGTATTGAGCTAAGTGGTGGAGTATAAGCTTTTAGGTATTCATAGTAATGTATACCGTATGTAACTCTTCTTACTTCCTGACAAAGTTCTAAAAAACATTTAGAGGGTGCATTTAAAAGGTTTATTATGCGAGTGTCGATTATTAAAGTATCTCTTATCTCCCTTGTAACACCTCTCTTCATAACTGGAGCTCTATCTGCGCAGAGTAGGAAAGTGCCACTTGAACTAGGAATGAATCAGTATCAAGTTCTATCAAATTGGGGAGCCCCTATCGATAAATCAGAGCGCGAAAGTGCAAGAACTGAGGTGTGGAGCTATCAGAGTGGCGATGTGGTCTTTCATGAAGGGGTGGTGATTAAAGCTCCTATGATTTACAACAATCCAGAGGTCGATACTTCTCAGAAGAGATCTGATTTAAAACCTAAACTGGCACCAACTCCAACTTCTATTCCTGTTAAACCTCCGACACGCGAACTTAATAGTGCTGAAAGAGACACTGTAATGATGGAAGTTTTAAGGTCAGTTCCTAGTGAGCCAGATAATCCAGCAGCAGCAGGTGCTCCTAAAGCAGTGGAAAGAAATATTCCTGAATAATAAAATAAATAGGCTACCGCATATTAAATTAAGAGAATCCTCTTCTCTCAAGAGCCACGCGTAATTGCTCTATTTCATCTGGTGATGCAAGACGAGGAGATGCCATTCTTTGACTTACTCTGTAAGCTCTTCCAAGTTCTCTTAAGAGATCTTCTCTCTTTGGTGGTTTAACTAAAAATCCTGTAGCTCCCTTACTTAAACAATCTATTAATGTATCAGCCGAGCCATATGCAGTTAACGCTAGGATTGGAAGATGGCTTAACTTCGGGTGTTTTCTAACCTGTTCAATCAGATAATCCCCTCCAAATTCTGGCATACGAATATCTGTAATTATACATTCGCAACTGCTTGGGTCGTTGAGTAGTGCCGCCAATGTTTCTTTAGCTGACCTAAATCCTGTAACTTTTGAAAAACCTAAAGCTTCAATGAAAGCACAGATAATATCACGTGGAGAATCAAGATCTTCAACGACCCAAACTGGATACTCCTCAATTCGCATCGCATTGGTTTTTGAGGAGCTAATTATGTATCCGGACAATATCTGTAGTACGTCTTTGCCCCTTGCTATTTCAGCACCAAATAGTCGTTGCTCAATTCTACTTCCTGAACTGTTCTGATCTAGATCGACCAAGACAAAGTTAGAGATTAATCTTTGACGCCATAAGGCATCAGCTACTTTCTGCTGTTCGGCTAGCGGCATCGATATATCAGCGAACAATGCATCAAAGGTCCAATTTCCCATCTTTTCTAACGCTGTTGTTACATCGCTAGCAGATTGAGGTCGCGCACCATGTAGACGTACAAACTCTTCCAATTGAGTTCTAAAGGCAGGATTAGAAGAGAGAATTAAAATATCGCTCACAGTATAGACTCCTAGCTTCGTCCAGGAAGTTGTTCTGCGAGGACTTCAAATGTTGCGACTAGTTCTTTAGCTTCAGATTCAGAGAAGGAGCTAGTCGCTTTCAAAAAATAGCTCTCTATAACTCCAGCCTGATCGGCAATCTCATTTAAACCAAAGAAACCAGCTCCTCCCTTTATTGTATGGAAAGCAGAGCCAACAATTCGAATCTGATCCGAATTAAGTGGTTCAGGATGAGCAAGAAGCTCTTTGGTATTTGCTAGATGCTTAATAAGCTCCTCTAGGAATATCTTGTATGCTGTTGAGCTGGTTGAGAGATTCGTCATTTAGGTCTATTTAAATTAATACTTTAAGTTTCTCTATAGCATCATATAGTAGCTCTGCTTTAGGTACTTTATTAGATGCAGAAAACGTCTAGAGGTCTCCTAAAGTAAGATGCTATAGGGAGAGAATATGCTAGAGAGTGTAAGACCTCCATTATATTTAATAATTTCGGGTCAAAATGTAGCACTTTCGCTTTTTGATTTTCGCGAGTAAAAATTACCATATACTTTTAAAGTGTTAATTATGAAGAAGATCTTACCTTTAATCTTGATCGTTGTGTTAGCTGGAGCTGCTTGGTTCATTGCGACCCAATCCGCTCAAACCCCATCAGAATCAAATAGCGTTGCATCAAATGATGGAAGTCCTAGTAATGACGGAGCTCCTGATGGTGAGTCAGTTACTGGGAATGGCCAACAGGGCATTAATAACGGTGTTAATTTAGCTCTTAATAGTAGCAATGTTGAGGTTGAGGAAGATGCAGGTGGCGAGGAGATTCTTCCTGCAGCTCGTGTTTACTCCTCCGCTGATGATGCTATCGCCGCAGTAAAGAAAGGCGCTGTCGATTATGATGATTCAGTTTTAGAGCAGTTCACAACTCCTGGAGATGATTGTACCTGGTGTCCTGAATTCTATAAGGAAGTTAGATCTGCCATGACAGCTAAAGATGCTCCTGCTGATCAGATGAGCTACTTTGGAGAGATCTTAGCGATTAGCGGTAAGGTTGAGAATATTCAAGCTCTAGTAGATGGTATTAAAAATCCACCAAGCCAAGATGCTGCACAGGCTTTTGCTGAAGCGCTTGAATTAACCATTGGAAACGATGCTATCGTTCAGTTCTTAGGTGATCAGATGTCTAATGCCGGTAGCGAACTTCTTCGTGAAGCTTCAGTTGCTGCTGTAACAAACCAGGGTACCCGCCTAGCTGCTGAGACACTTGAAAAGCATATAGTTGAGAAGGGTGACGCAGACGCGTATTACTCTCAAGGTATCGGACCAGGTGAGTTTGTTCCGGAAGAAGAGTCTCTTTCTTATGTTCAAAACTTAGTAAACAAGAGAGATCAATTTTCACCACAGTGGGCTAAAGCATTGTTAAACTCTGGTACTCCAGGTTTAAAGATGCTTTTTGATTCTTTAAATACTTCGAAGGACCCAGAGGGAGATCGTCAGATCTTGTCTGAGAGTGCTCGCGATCATGTTAACTTTGATGAGGGTAATGAAGCGATCTTAAGTGATGCTGCAGAAAACTCTCCAAACCCAGCTGTTCGTGAGTGGGCTAAGAAAACCTTAGACACTCTTAAGGCAGAGACTGAAATGATGCCTGAAGAACCTGTTCAGTCCGAAGCGCAACCAGAGGAATAAGACCTACTAACTAATTTAGTAGGCTCAAAATTCTAGCTGGTTGCTGGTTTGCTTGTGCGATTACAGCCATAGTGGATTGTTGCAAAACCTGTAATCGCACCATATTTGCCACCTCTGCAGCAATATCAGCGTCTCTAATTCGGCTTTCTGCTGCAAGGAAATTCTCTCTTGCTGATGTTAGGGAATTAATCGCTGAAGTGAGTCTGCTCTCAACTGCCCCTAAAGTTCCTCTCTTGCTGGATAGTGATGTAATGGCAGAGTTGATAGCAGTAAGTGCATTTTGTGCCGAACTCTGAGCATCTGAGGTGGTATTTGCGATAATCGAGAAGGATAACGCGCTTGATCCAGAAGTAGCTAAACCCAAGGAATCAAGTGTAGCCGTTACGCTAGTAATCGAGATCTGACTAGAACTACTTCCATCAAGACCGACCTGTAAAACTATCGAGCTACTATTTGATAGTAAATTTATACTATTAAAAGATGTTGTAGCAGCGATTCTGTTAATTTCAGATCCAAGAGCTGTGAACTCGAGTGATAGTGCCGATCTCTGAGTATTAGTATATGTTCCATTGGCGCTTTGTTCTGCTAACTCTCCCATTCGCATTAAGATTGATCCGATCTCGTTCATTGCTGAGTCCGCAATCGCTGCGATTGATACACCATCATTCGCATTCCTAATGGCAGTGTTTGCTATTCTTGCATCAGCCATTAGTTTGTTTGCCATCGCCAAACCAGCTGGATCGTCTGAAGCTGTATTGATTCTTAAACCAGAGGATAGTTTTTCAAATGATTTTGAGAGACTAGTTGAGATCTTTGATAGTTGATTCTGGGCTTTAAGAGAATCGATATTAGTACTGATCTGAATAGACATAACTACTGCTCCTTGCAATGTTCCAACAAATCCAAATTTTGTTGGAGATCTGGCTCGCCTTCATGGCGAACTAATCTTCTAAAGAGGTAGAACGGCAAAAGTTATGAATCTTTAATATTTCGCAGCTAAATAGTTTTAATTTTAAAATGATGGGTTTTAAATATTAGGATAATTTGAGCTTTTTCAGGTGGTTATATCGAAGTTATGTTAATAGCTAAATTTCAAGAAATTTTACTCAAGAAATAGATAGAGATGCCTACATAGGTC
>CAZTER010000175.1:0-4843 GCA_964612045.1 uncultured Bdellovibrionales bacterium | reverse complement strand
TAGTCACCCATTGTTTTGAAATATAAAATCCTTCAGATGAATATACTTATAAACTTGTCTTTGTTTTTAGCTGGAACAGGATTGATTAAAATCCTTCTGGCTTTATCTATTTTACGCTTTGGTATTGGGCTCCGTGATTGGACCTCTGGAATACTTGTATTGGCTGTCTCTGTTGTCCTAGTTCTCTCATCTCACCAAGTAGCGATTGATCAAGCAGGAGGATTGTCTCAGTGGATAAACCGCTTTAATGACACTGCACTAACTGAATCGACTGTAAAAGACTACATTGAGAGTAAAAAGAATCTTGCTCAAACAACTCAGCCAGAAGTAGGACAATCACAAGCAGAAACAGCTCAGAAAGCAGAAAGCTTCTCAAAAAAACTACACAACTCAGTGCTTGAAGATCTGAGGATGGCTCTTAAACTCGGTGTAATGTTTATCCTTCCCTTTGCATTAATAGATATATTAATCGCAGTAACATTAGGAGCACTCGGGGTAACAAATCTTTCCGTTTATGCTCTTAGCTTTCCAGTAAAACTAATCCTATTCATGCTGCTTGATGGTTGGAACTTAGTCTTTGAAAAACTTATCCAAATTTAATCAGGATAAAATATGGATGTAGCATTAATTGACGAGATTACACGAATCTTCATTTTGAGCGCCTTACCGATCGTTTTAGCTGCCATAGTTGGCGGTGTACTAAGTGGCGTTATTCAAGGTACCACTTCAATTAGCGATCACAGCATAGGGTTCTCTTTAAAGCTTGTAGCTGTACTCATTGCATTAGCATGGGTGGGCCCAGCAACTTTTGAAATGATCTATCTGTTTGCATTAAAATTATACGGTGGCTAAGGCACAGATATGCCCCTATCTCTATTTATTATTCCACTTCTTGTCTTTCATCCGATTGGAATAGTTTTATTTGGATTATTGTTATCGTCGCTTATCTTTCAAGGAGAGAGCCATTTATTAGATTATTTAATGGTCTTTATATCCTCACTGAGTGGACCAGCCATCGCACTAGCTATCTTACATTCTGCGTTAGGTAGATCTTCCCCATTCACTACCACTGTAAAAACAGCCGCCTTTTGTTTAGCTCTTTTATTTACCCTGAGTAGCACTTCTATTACCTCACTTAAATTTAATCTAAGCCTTATTCCAGCAGTGCTTTTTAACTCCCTAGGAGCAGCTTGTATTAGTGTTGGGCTAGTTCTCTTGGCAATTGCAGCAATCGAAGTAGTTGTAAGTTGGATCTGTCGAATACTAGCTCTTCCAAACTCCATACAAACTCATACCTTTCGACCGATTATCGCTCTTGTTGCAATAGGAGTTCTATTTTCAACATTTGGAGAGCAATATTACTCTCTATTCCTTGGAGGGCGATAACTCCATGCTGGAGCGCTCAATTTGGCCAACACAAAATAAGCTCAATCAGCTTAGAGAAAAGGGAGAAGTTCCAAAGATTGCTCCTGCTCTATCTATATTCTTAGTCGCTATTTTAGCTGCTTTTTTTCTACCAAGTATCCTAGAGCAGATCAGCGATATTTTACGCATAAGCTTATCATCAGACCAACCAATTGAAATAGATTCGACAATTAGTGCTGTTGTTAATTTAATACAACAGATAGCTTTACAACTATCATTTACAGTTGCTGGACTATTTATCTTCGGACTCACTCTCAATCGAGGGTTTTTAAAACTTTCAAGGATATATCCATCGCTATCAAAAATTTGGAATATTAAAGCCTCTACCCCCTTATGGCTTATTTATAAATCGCTTCTTGCACTACCTATCATTTTAATGATTTTTATAGTTTTGTTTTATGGATCAATTCTTCTCTCCGAAAGATTTTTCTCTTGGTATTTTAAGAGTGGAGAGTCCTTAAAAGATACACTTGCAGTTATGCAGGGCGAGGTACTCTCTCCCTTCGTAGTCCTATTAATATTTTTAGGATCTTTATCGTTCCTAACTTCAAAACTAATTTTTAGATTTCAAAATATGATGTCTCGAGATGAACTAGAAAACGAGCTCCGTAATCGGGATAAATAATCTTTTACTGGACAACGACAACGAAGCGTCCATCCAATTGGCAAACTATAGCGCGACCAACCTTTTCACCATCAATCATTAGATCTACATCACTACTAATCCGATCTTCAGTTTCAACTATCGCACCGACCTGAGACAGCTCACCAGAAAGATACTTTGAACTTGAAACTTTTGCTATCGCCACACCCAATCTCGTCATTCCATCTGGGATACGGGTTGGCGGGGAGTAAGCGACTCCGCACTCAAAAGCAAATCGATCGCCAAGAGTTCTCAAATATCCTTCACAGATCGGCTCACCAGAGGATCGGACAATTACAGAATCCCCAACACTCTGCTCAAGATCTATAGCTGTTCCTGGCTTAAGATATTCCCCGATCTGAGTAGGTGGAAAAACAACATATCCAAGCTCCACTACTAACTCTCCATCGCGAGAATCTTCACGATTAGCTCCAATTTCGCGACGCCACATTCCATCAAATTTATCTACAATAGAGCGTGAAAGACCGATCCAAATTACTATTGGTGCACCGAAAACAGTAAGAGAGATCTTAACCGATCCTAACCAACGATGCTCTAGACTCCCCTCGCTTTCAAAAGCAAATTTATTTTCCTTTGCGCCACTCCACGTTAGTGCCATTGCTCCGACGAAGCGTCTTGCAAGGTATTCCAGAAGAACATCATGTGAGCTTTTATTAGCATTTGGCAGCATTCCCTCTGTGAGCACTCGCGCAGCACGGTCGCTTACACCAATAAAGGCTAACTCTCCATCCACTGAGAATACGAATCGTTTACTGAGATCATCAGGAATCTCAAGAGATGTACTAACCTCAACACCTCGAATTGCGCTATCAAATCCTTGAAGCAGAGAGATCCAATGTCCTGATAAGCCAGGGAACCACCGTTCAACACGTGCCCTCGCAAATCCTAAGGAATAAGCAGCTTCCTCTAATGCCACCTCTTTTAGAGTCAGACCTGGTGACCATGGATTTAATTCTGCCGAGTCAGACTCTCCAATAGCCATTTAGCGTGCTCTCCCGTCTTGCATATCCGTCAGAGCATTTCTTAAGATTGTTGCTACCAAAGGAAGTCGAACTTCAGAGCTCATTGAAGCAAGGTCTTCTGCTGCCCTACTGATGCCATCACCATGTACGAGATCGAACGCCAAATATTTACTTGCATCTTGTCCGTCAAGAAGAACTGCCATCGCTACTAAAGAGCGATACCGAGAGGATAATGATCTAATTCTCTGACTCTCCACCTACTACTACTCCTCAATCTCTGGTTTGCGCCTCTCATTACGAGATGAGCGAGGAAGAAGCTCCGGCATATTTGTCTCTATCCCATCTCTAGTCTTTTGATACATACAGGTCCAATATCCCAACCCTGCTGCTGCGACTCCAACAATTAGAACTATTGCTGTCAGTGTAAGTGCTAAGCTCGTGTAGTGTTGTTGTGGAACCTGCCAAAAGCCAAGAAACCTAGTTAACGGGAACTTCTTTACGCCCCCACTCTGAGTAGCTAAAACTCCAGATTCCTCCGCTCCTACTTCTGTATTGATTTTAGAGCCTGAAGTAATGATCGATATTCTATCCGCAGGAATACCTGGAATTGCTTTTTGTGCTATCTGGATCATCTGATCAATATTAGGCCCCTTCCCTTCTTCTTTCAGCTGAACAATTAAGCCAGCTGCTGGCATCTGACCATTAACCACAGTATGCAACCGAACACTAGCTCTTACCCTCTCTACATTTGGATGGGCAGAGATAACCTCTTCAAGATGAGTCGATAAAGCATAATCTAGACGTAAAGCTTCAACTTCCCTTGAACCCGGAAGAAATCCTGATGAGCCTACTATGTCTGCAACACTTGGTCTCTTCTCTGCAGGAAGATTATGTCTGTGCAGCAAAGAAACTGCTTGCGGGTAAAGATCACTATCAATTGAAACAGAGTAACTACTCTTTCCACCTTTTTGGCGCTCAGAGAAGGCAACAATTCCGTTATCATTTAATAAAGTAACGATCTGATTTGCTTCTCGTTGAGATAGATCCTGTGCAATATCACGGGATTCACAGCCAGTGAAGACGATCGCTAAAGTTAGAGCCAAGATAAGGGTCTGAAGCCCATGTTTTAGCGAACGAATCATAGTGTCCTATTCGTTATCTCCGTAAGGAATCAGAGTTAAAAGAAACTCAACTTCACCAAATCTTAGAGAATCTCCATTCTCCAAGGTAGCGACATCTTCTTCTCTTACAAACTCTGAGGATCCTCCCCTCTTAATATATACTCCATGTTCGCTCATAAGATCCTGCACGACAAGACCATTTGAAACTGAGACTTGAAGTAATGCATGTGGGGTAGAGATTGTTTCCTCTTCTAGAATTAAACTCTCTCCCTTTAACTGATTAGCTGTTACAAAGATCTTCCCTTCGCGTAACTCTATTGCAGATCCTTTAGGATCAACAAAGCTTACAAGCCATCCAACTAGCTTGCTTGGAGAGGATTTTGAGACCTCTGCAGATTTTCGAGCAACAATCTCTTTCTTAGGAGCTTCAACCTTTTGTTTTTTAGGTTGCTCTTCCTTGGAGACGACCTCTCGCTCATTCTTCTGCTTTGCACTTTCTCGAGTAACTTTCGGATCAACGATCTGTGTAAATGGATCCATAACCTTCTCCTTCTTCTCTTCAATCGGAGCAACAACCTTCTCAGCAGCAGGCGCTGCTTTATGCTCCTCTTCAACCTTCACCTTCTTTACAAATGGATTATAGAAATCATCACTATCATCGGAAGGTTCTT
>CAZTER010000174.1:0-4851 GCA_964612045.1 uncultured Bdellovibrionales bacterium | reverse complement strand
GAATTAGGCAATCCTAGCCATGCTGAAAGAGCTAGGGTGTCGGAGTATGAGTTAGATCCGATCTCTTCTCCTAACTTTTTACTGATAAACTTATCAGAGCTAATAAGGGTGGCATGGAGATGGATAGCAATCGAGCTGGTCCAGTGACTCTTCCCTGCGCCTGACATTCCAATAAATGCTAATCTCATAAAGCTCCGGCGATCCTAATAATATCGGCAAAGACACCAGCAGCGGTAACCTCGCGTCCTGCTCCAGGGCCTCTGACGACAAGTTGTCTCTCTTTATAGCGAGCAGATGTAAAGACAATCATATTGTCAGTCCCTGCTAGGGTAAAGAATGGAGAGTTATTATCTACTATTTCAAGGCCGACGCGAATTCCATCCTGATCTAAGACTGCCAAGTATCTGAGAATTCCACCCCGTTTTTTTGCCTCTTCAATACGTTTGTTAAATTCGCTGTCGTGTTCAGATAATTTTTCAAGGAATTCTTCTGTCGATTTTATCCCCCTTAGGGAGTCGGGAACTAGACTTTGAATCTTCACCTCATCTGTTGATATCTTTCTTCCGATCTCGCGAGCTAAGATGACAGCCTTTCTAGCCACGTCTAATCCGCTCAAGTCATCTCTTGGATCTGGTTCAGTATATCCAAGTTTATGAGCTTCTTTAACTGCGCTACTAAAGGAAGATCCCTCAGCAAGACGGCTACAGAGAAAGCCTAGCGTGCCAGAGAGCGCACCTTCAATCTTGATGATTCTATCTCCACTCGCAACTAAATCTTTAAGTGTTACGATCACTGGTAATCCAGCACCTACAGTTGTTTCGTATAGAAATTTAGATTTTGCTCCCTTCGCTGCCTGTTCAATCGTTAGGTAGCGAGTTAGATCTCCCGCACCTGCGTTTTTGTTTGCAGTTACGATTGATACTCCATGTTGCATTAGTCGTGAGTAGAAGTTTCCTGGAAGGTCGCTTGCCGTGCAATCAACCAATACAGAGTTAGGAAGGTTTAGTTCAATTATCTTACTTACAAAAGTATCTAGATCATTCTCAAAAGGAGAGTTGGCTAGTTCTGTAGCGTACTGATTCGGCACTAAGCCACTCTCGTTGATTGCAATCTTTTTAGAGTTTGCCACTCCGATCACTACTAGCTCGATCTGATCTTCTTTATGTAATTGCGGTGCGTGCTCGCTAAGCTGCTTGAGAAGTGTAGATCCAATGCCCCCTGTTCCCAAGATAAATACATGAGCACGCTTCACTTTAGATAAAAAGAAGGCATCGTGTAGAGCTGAAATAGCCTTCGATTCATCTCGCTGATTGATTACAGCAGAGATATTTAGCTCGGAAGATCCTTGAGCAATAGCTGAGATATTTATTCCATTTCTTCCAAGTGCTCGGAACATTGTTCCAGCAACGCCTGGGGAGTTTCTCATATCTTCACCGACGACAGCTACGATCGAGAAACCACCTTCAATGATAGGTTGATCTATTAGTCTTGCTGCTATTTCAAGTGAGAACTCACTTTTAATGGCATGTGCAGCTTCAGATGTCTGAGAAGGTTGGACCGCAAAGCAGATCGAGTGTTCAGATGACGCCTGTGTGATCAAGATTACACTGATAGTCTTTGCTGCTAGAGCTGAAAATAATCTGGCGCTAATTCCAGCAACGCCGATCATTCCACTTCCTTCCAATCTAATTAAGGAAACGTTGCTTAAAGAAGATATACGAGTAACGGTATGTCCGAATGATGGCCGAGATTTTGCAATTAGAGTTCCAGGTGATGTTGGATTAAAAGTGTTCTTAATTCTCAACGGAATATCGAGATCCATTGCCGGTTGCATTGTCGGAGGATAGATAACTTTCGCTCCAAAATGTGAAAGCTCCATTGCTTCTCTGTATGTTAATTGAGGAAGAGGGAAGGCCTCTCTGACTTTTCGCGGGTCTGCTGTTAAAACCCCATCTACATCAGTCCAGATCTCAATCTCTTCTGCGTGGAGTGCCGCACCAAAGATTGATGCTGTAAAATCAGAACCACCACGCCCAAGAGTTGTGGTTAATCCATCTTCTGAGCTACCGATAAATCCAGTACCTACTACTAGGTGATCTAGATCTTTGAGTCTTGTCGCTATTTTTTTGTAGGTCTGTTCTTTTAGTAGTCTGGCATTACTAAAATTTGCATCAGTAACTACAACATCACGAGCATCAAGATATTCGGATCTTGGATCGATACTTCGCATTAAATAGCTAACTATCCTTGCTGATAACCTCTCTCCAAAACTTGCAACAAGATCAAGTGTACGAAGCGAACATTCCTTAAGAAGGAAGATCCCTTCAAAGATCCCTTTTAGATCTTCTAACTCTTGATCTACCTTACTCTTAAGCTCTTGTTTCTCTTTCTCGATAAGTTCGTCAATTACCTGGTGATGACGTGACTGGATACTGATAAATTGATCGCGGAATGTTAGATCTCCAGAAGCAGCTAATTTTGCAGTAGAAAGAAGGGAGTCCGTAATTCCTTGCAGAGCAGATACTATTACTACTAAGCCTTTTTCTAGCTTAAGTTTACCTCTGACGATCTCTTGAACCGCCTTTAAAGCCTTGATTGATCCGACTGAACTGCCACCAAATTTTATTACTCTCATGAGCTGTAGCCTACCGTGGATTAATTGAAATTGGTAGCTTCTCCCAGTAGTTAGCTTTGAATTTGATAGATAAACTTTTACTTGATTAGTTGTGTAGTCAGAGTACCCTACATGGGTTGGTTATTAAATCATAAATGAGGGTAACTATGATCGCAGCAGTACCAGCCCAGACACACACTTCAGACTTAAATGATGAGCACGTATGTTTACCAAGAGTAGAAAGAGAGCTTGCGCTAGTATCTCTTAAGTCACAGACCTCAATACCTGGTGCAAAATTAATATCCCAAACTGATGTAAGTTTAGCGTTGCAGGGAGAAGCAAATGGAGCTCCCGTTGTTGAGATTGTTAGGGATTTAGGGTCGATCAAGGTCAGCCATCTTATGGTTGGTGATAAGGGGAGTGTGACGACCTCTGTATCTGGTAGAGCGAGTCAAAATGCCTGTGAAATGGTGTGGTTTGTTGAGATGAACGGTGCCAGTGGTGAAGCTGTCACTGCCACTATGACAGGATTAAAGAGTATCACAGGATCTTCGTTATTGTTTATAGAGTATCCGACCGGTGCAACCTTTAAAGGCGATCATGATTCGATCGTTCTTAATCCGGTATCTAGAGAGGCTCTTTTAGGGGCAATCGCAAATTTATAGCGCTTCAAAACGAGACTTTTAAAAATGCTTGCGTTATCCTGCTTTTCCTATAGCAGTAGGCGAGTTGGAGGGTCGAGTGGAAGGCCAAAAAAGAAACATAGCAGATAAGTTAGATCGTCTTGTTAGTAACTCACAGTTTAAAGAGCTATGTTGGAGAGACCCGCAGCCTTTTATCGCTATCGCTCAAGCTGCCTTATTCCCACAATATCGTCTCTCTAGGACTTCTAATCAATCAACTGAAGAGATCCTATTAGATTTATCGCGCACACTTGGGGAGCTATTTAAAGATCTTAAAGTATTAGAGTCTGAAAAGTTAGGGATTGATTTTATAAATAACCTTCCCGATCTCTATTCAGCGCTTGTTCTTGATGCAGAGGCGATGTTTGCTGGAGATCCGGCGGCAAAGTCAGTTGATGAAGTGATCATCACTTATCCAGGATTTTTTGCGACTGTTGTTTATCGGATTTCACACTTTTTTTATGAAAAAGGTGAGACTCTCCTCGCTCGCCTATTAACAGAGTTTTCTCATTCCCGTACAGGAATTGATATTCATCCTGGCGCGAATATCGGCCGTTCTCTCTGTATTGATCACGGGACAGGAATTGTGATCGGCGAAAGTAGTGTTATTGGTGATCAGGTAAAGATTTATCAAGGTGTTACTCTCGGAGCACTCAGTGTAGAAAAACAAGCTGCTGGGAAGAAACGGCATCCGACAGTTGAAGATCGTGTTGTTCTATATTCCAATGCAACGGTGTTGGGGGGAAGTACGGTAATAGGGCACGATAGTATAATCGGTGGAAATGTCTGGTTAACTGAGAGCGTTCCGCCGAATTCTACGGTTTACCATAAGGGTGATATTATCAAGCGAACATTTGAAGGGGAGAAGGCATGAAAGCAATAGTTCAGGAGCAGGATCTATCTATTTATGAAGCGGATGTTGAGGGTAGTAGTAGAGTTTTAGTGGTCTCTACTCCAGAGACTAGAGCTATCTCGAATGATCCTTTTGTCTCGGGAATGAGATACACCAGAACTCTTTCAAGAGCTTGCGCAAGAACTTTACGTGAACTTGCAGCAAATGGTTTAGTTTCTCTAAATGAAGATGATACCACTGTTCTGCACGTCTTACGTGGCGGTTTAAACTTTGGACTAAGAGATGCAATTGCAGATGCATTCGGGTGGAATATGCATAATTCCGCTTTCATTAGCGCGCAGCGAGCAAGAAAAAGTCCAGATTCTGAGGAGTGGATTATAACCGAGAGTGCATATTCCAAGATCCATTTATGTAAGAGAAACAATATCGTTTTTGGCGATGTCGTTGCGACTGGAACAAGTCTTGAATATGCACTAAAGAGAATGCGAGAGAGTGCTCAGCGCGATGGAGTTACTATAGAGAGTGTTGTTTTCTTTACAATCGGTGGTCCTCGTTCGCATGAGATAATTTCAGAGCTAGATAAAGATCTTAAAAAGCTCTTTCCGTCTTATCGTGGATCCGTCGTAGTCTTCTTTGAAGGGATATTTGCTGTCGCTTCTCCAGATTCTCCGCTATCAATAAAGATCCCTGGAACTGATCTT
>CAZTER010000173.1:0-4860 GCA_964612045.1 uncultured Bdellovibrionales bacterium | reverse complement strand
TTTAAATTTGATATCGTCTAATTTGTTTGCGTATATTTTAGGCAAAATAATGAAGCTCGATCGGCACGACCAAAAAATTCTCTACATCCTTGACCACGGAGGTCGTCTCTCCTTCTCCGAAATCGCACGCCAAGTTGGCCTAGGAAGAGACCTTGTTGAATATAGAATAACGAGGATGCAAAATGAGGGTGTTATCACTGGCTTTAGAACGATTGTTAATCCATATAAAATTGGATTAACCCTCATTAAAACCTATCTGAGGATCGCAGATTCAGGTCAGCTTAAAGATAAATTTATAAAAAAGTTAAAGAACCATCCTAAAGTGTATTGGTTTACTGAATGTGATGGCGAATGGGACATCATCTTTTCCCTGGCGGCACGTTCGATCTATGAATTCTCATATACGCAACGCGAGATTATGAATGATATTTCATCTATTATTCTCGCTTCAGAGGTTTATCCAGTCGTTCAATTTAGATTCTTCCGCCTTAAATATCTTCATAAAACTGGTACACACTATTTTCAGATTGGAGGAGAACCTGGATCTATACAACTGGATCCGCTTGAAGAATCTATTATTCGTGAGCTTGACAAAAATGCGCGCTGTTCAATCTCTGAACTTGCCGAAAAATTAAATAGAACCCCATCTATAATCGCCAATCGGATCTCAAATTTAGAGAAAGAGGATGTCATCCTCGGTTACCAAGCAGAGATCTCGCCCGAAGCATTGGGACAGACTCTTTATAAGTGTCAGTTATACCTAAAAGATCTGAGTCTAAAGGAAGAGGAAAGAATCGCAGAGTTCTGTAATCGTCATCCCAAGGTAGTCGAAGTGATCTCTCAGGTTGGTCGTTGTCGATTAGAGTTGAATCTCCATGCAGAAAATTATCAGGCTTATTTAAAAACAGTAAAATCGATTCGAGCTGAGTTTCCAAACCAGATAAGAAACACCGTCCCATTAATGATGCATACAGAACACTACCGCTGGATGTTCACCAATCAGAGCTAACTTAAACGGTTCGATTCATGCATTACTCCTACAAAGCTGCAAATATGTCATAAAGTTAAAACCTAACTTATTGATTATATAAGCAGTGCCGACCAATAGTAGGTAAAAGAGGTTCCCGCTCTGGGCAACAATTTCCAGAGGCTGCTTATATTGGACTAGGCATTTTTATAAGTGAAGTTACCTTAATTTTAGGCCTGATCTTGTGCTAGACGGAAAAGAACTTTGGCGACAGATACCCCCTGAAGAGAAGATTGAACTTCTCAGCCGTGCTAACAGTGCCGGCTTTATGGCAGCACTTATGCTGGTCTTAACTGGAGCAACCTTTGCGGTTGGCCTTCAGATGAAGTGGTTCCTCTGGGGATCCTTAATAGTCTCACCTCTAGTATTCCAGATCGTTGCTGGAAGAGCTTGGAGAGCACTCAAGCCATCGGTAATGTTAAGCTACCTTGGTGCTAGGTCTGCAGCACGACGTTTTGCCTTCATTGCAAAATCGAAGGAACTAACCCTTCGCCTCCTCTTCAGAGGTGAAATTGAAGAGCAATTTATCTCCGAGGATGTAGAGTCTCAACTTGAAGAAGCCATTGGCAGTATTCGTCACGCGACTGTCTGGGTCGCTTTGTTTGAAGATGCCGTCGTAATGTTATCTGAAAGACCAGGTGGAGCTGAAGCTGAGTTCGCTCATCCTATCACTGATACACTACACGTAGAATCACGCAGCACTGATGGAAAAGATTATTCCTCCAAAAAGGAGTTAGTAATTCGCTATAGTAGTAAACTAGTTGGTGATAGACAGATTACCCTTCGCAGTAAATACCCGGCTGCTCTTATTGTATTTGAAAAAGCCCTCTTGGACAGAATAGAACAGGCCAAACAACGTAGACTGGCTCAAAAGGAGTTAGAATCAAACCTTCAAGCCTCTAGTAACGATCTCTAATTAAAATCTGCGCTAAGAACTATTGCTCCTTAGCGGATCGTTTGAGAGACTATATAAAAATATGCACCTCGTCGAGGGATTACATTCTTCGATAAAAATCCTGTATCAATTACGTGCGAGTCTAAAGATTAGCTAATAGAATTAGCTGCTTCGGACTAGCTCTGGAGAGCTTCTATGTTCCACAAACAAAGAGAGATTAGATTTCTCTTTAGGGCTGTGTTTAATACCATTACAGTAACCCACAAAGAATTTATTCAAATAACCAAATCTCTCTGTATTGCTTTTCTTTTCTTTATATTATCGACAGAGACGTTGGCAGCAGAGTCTCTCCTTTCATTTGAGATTAATAATAAAAAATTAGAGATTAATACGGAAAAAGAGAAAGAAGCTTTCCTCAATATCAAAGCTCCTAATACTAAAATTCTCTCTGCGTTTGCAGTTAGCAATCCTAACAGGATAGTTATTGATTTATCTGGAGATCTTTTTCCGACTACAAATTTAAATTCAGTTGAAAATCCGATCTTTAAAGGGGTGCGACTCGGCTCTCATCCAGGAAAGACAAGAGTAGTAATAGATCTACACCCTGATATATCTGTTAAATTTAGTGTAGTAAGAGAGCTCGATCCGATCTCATTAAAATTAGAGATGGCAAACGAAGAGGATTTGTTATTAGAAACTCAAAATACACCTCTACCTACTAGCACTAATTCTATTAAAATTCCGGAGAATCCTCCGACAGCTTTATCAGTAGCGACACCAACTGTTACAACCTCTATATCAACTACCGCTACCATAACGCCGACCAATACGGTCATAAATACACCAACTGCGAATACAACGACTATTAACACCCCAACGATTAACCCGACAAAGAGTCCAACACCAACAAAGACCCCTACTCCGACTAAAACATTCACACCAACGCTGACTCAATCTCCTATCTCTCAGCACGCCATAGAATCTTCAACTCCAATCTTCACAAAATCACCGAAGAATGTTCCAGAAGAGGTGAAAAATCACGACGAAACAACACCAAAGATAACTGGAATTTTATTCGCCGAAGCAGCAGAATCTAACTCTCCTCTATTAATTATTAAGACATCCTCAACACCGCAGTTCGATCTATCAAAGGTCAGTGGAACCAAATATGAACTTACAATTGAGGGATTTAAACTAGGAGAGTCTTCAGTAGCAAAACCTCAATTTCCTCCGGGACGGATACAATACTTTAACTACGCAATAACTGAAGAACGGAAGGGAATAATCCATATCTCTATTGGAGTTGAGCGTGGAGTTAAGCTAAGTGCCCTAGTGAGAGATGGATCTATTTATTTAAGTCCGAGATAGTTCACCATTGCGAGAACTTCTGCGCTTCTCTTATCAGGCGGAATCTCATCTAGTAACTTCTTCGTACTAGCCTTATCACCATCACCAAAGTATGTAGCAGCAAGATCCTCGATAATAACTGGAGAGCGATCTGCACCACCCGCTAGAATCTCCTCTAAAATAGTACGGGCACGGCTAAAGAGACCTCTCTTAAGATAACAGCGAGCTCGAAGATGCTTTGCTCGTTGCAACTCCACTGAGTCTTTACTTAAAATTTCTACAGCATGAGTTGAACCATAGATTAATGGCAGGTCTCCTAATACCTCAGCAACCTCAGCTAACTTTAGATGACCAGAAGCCCAGGAGGGATCGCCACGTAAGATATTCTTTATATGCGCAGCTCTGCGTAATGCTAAATCTGCAATAGACAAACTACGCTCTAAAGATAACGCAAATTCATAAAAATTAAGGAGCGCAACAGAGCGCAACCTAAAAAGATAACGAGCTATGCTTAACTTTGACAACTTGTTTTAATTAGTAAAATTAACAGAGAAGAGATTAGTGATGCCCACTTCCATGTTCACTCTCAGCAGCCTCAGCGCCACTTGCTGCTACTACAGGCTCAATAATAAAATCTTGAGTTTGACGATGATCTGTTACTCTAGAATCCATCTCTGATTGAGCAGTTCGTAACTCTTTTAATGTAGCACCTAACTGCTTCTCTTTTAGAGAGTGACTTAGGCGATAATCAACAACTGCCAACGACACGCTTAACAGAACAGCAAACGCACCTGCACCTAATAGCCAGGTAAACGCATCTCGTGAAATTTTAGCAGAATCTTCAGAATGACTTGACATAGAACCCGATAACCGAAAAAGTCTCTAGACGCCCAGAGTCTAGTCTATGTTGAAGAAGGCTTCAACCAGGCTTAATAGTGTTTTTAGGCTGTATGGCGAGGAGTATCAGAATTATGATGTTTTCAAATGAAGATATAAAGCACGCCGTACGCACCGGAGAGCTCGTAATAGAGCCATTTAAGGAGGATTGGATTCGCGCTGCTGGCATAACCATGCACCTAGGCGCTGAGCTTTTAAAGCCCCTCTCAGGCTGCATAGTAGACGTCAAGAAGAGAGTAGTGCCAGAACATCAGAAGATTGATATCTCCCAAGCACCATATACCCTTGCTCCAGGAGAGTTCGTTCTTGGTCATACATATCAGAAAGTCAGTGTCGGACCCTCTTTAGGATTCTTAATTGAAGGAAGGTCTACATTGGCACGAGTTGGTCTGACGATCGTTCAAACAGCTATGTTAGTATACCCAGGCCACCGTAATCGTACCGTTACCCTCGAATTAGCGAACCATGGTCCAAATCCGATCGTTCTACACTACAAGATGAAGATCGCTAGAGTTGCCCTAATTGAGTTAAAGACCCCTGCCTCTGAGATGTATGATGATACTGGAAAGTACCGCTTTCAAGAATCCGTGGGAGAACCAATTTTTGATAGTGAGATATTAGAAGATTAGTTCAATATCTCAGATTAGACTAAGACTTATTAGAGACTAATATTAGTTAGAGATAGAGAGATAAT
>CAZTER010000172.1:0-4861 GCA_964612045.1 uncultured Bdellovibrionales bacterium | reverse complement strand
AGAGAGCTCAGCAGTATATTGAGTCTGGAGACTATCTTTGGAATAGCGGAATGTTTGTCTGGAGAGCAGATACTATTCTGGCTTCAATCCGAGAGTTTATGCCTCAACTTTATGATGGTTTGACTCGCATTGAGAATGCTTTTAATACTCCAGCATATGATCAGGTGGTACTTGAGGTCTTTAGTGAATTGGAGTCAGTCTCTATTGATTTCGGTATCTTAGAACATGCACGCAACTCAGCAGTTGTAGTTGCAGATTCCTTCGGATGGAGTGATGTTGGGTCATGGGATGCTTGGGCAGAGGAGTTTGAGCCAGATCATCAGGGAAATCTTCTGCATGGTGAAAGTGTGGTAGTTGACTCTGAAGACTGTGTAGTCTACTCCAAGAGCTCAACGATCGCCTTAATTGGCTGTGAGGACATAGTTGTTATAGACTCCGGGGACGCTATCCTGGTTTGTCCAAGAAACAGAGTGCAAGATGTTAGGTTAGTCGTTGATGAGCTCAAGAAGCGTGGCAAAGTTGAGCTGGTATAAGTATTAGGGGAGTTGAGTATGTCAAAGAAAGTAGCGCTTATTACTGGAATCACAGGGCAGGATGGATCATATCTAGCCGAATTTCTCTTAGAGAAAGGATATAAAGTTTATGGAATGGTTCGACGTTCCTCAGTTGAGAAATTTGAAAGAATCGAGCATTTAATTGGTAAAGTAGAGTTAGTGCAGGGAGATCTTTTAGATCAATTCTCCCTTATCTCTATATTGAAAGAAACAAAGCCAGATGAGGTCTATAACCTCGCTGCTCAGAGCTTTGTGCCTACAAGTTGGGCGCAACCAGTTCTTACTTCAGAATTCACTGCCGTTGGTGTAACTAAGTTACTAGAAGCAATTCGTTTAGTAGACCGTAGCATTAAGTTTTACCAAGCTTCTAGCTCTGAGATGTACGGTAAGGTAAGAGAGACTCCACAAGGAGAGCTTACTCCGTTCTATCCTCGCTCTCCATACGGAGTTGCAAAGGTTTATGGACATTATATTACAGTAAATTATCGTGAGAGTTACGGATTGTTTGCTGTCTCCGGAATATTATTTAATCACGAATCTCCTCGTCGTGGATTGGAGTTTGTTACTCGTAAGGTTACTCACGGAGTAGCAAAGATTAAATTAGGCTTGGCTCAAGATCTTAGATTAGGAAATCTTGATGCGAAGAGAGATTGGGGTTTTGCTGGAGACTACGTTCGTGCAATGTGGTTGATGTTGCAACAACCAAAACCAGAAGATTATGTAATCTCAACTGGAGAGACTCATTCCGTTCAAGAGTTGGTAGAGATCGCGTTTGGCCATGTAGATTTAGATTGGCAGAAGTATGTTGTTCTTGATAAGGCGTTCATTAGACCAGCGGAAGTTGATCTATTGTTAGGTGATTCATCTAAAGCTCAGAAAGAGCTAGGTTGGAAGCCTTCAGTAAGTTTTTCAGAGATGATTAAGATGATGGTAGACGCTGATATTCAGAGGCTATCAAAATAGTAGAAGAGCTATAAAAAGATGAGAGCACTCATTACTGGAGTTGGAGGTTTCGTAGGAGGCTTCCTAGCCAAGCACTTGATAGAGAGTGGGGATGAGGTTTTTGGTACCATATATTCTGGTAACGCGCGTGCTTATGCTCTTCCTCTTACTGAGATAAAGACCTTTCAGATCGATCTATCTGATACAGCTAAAACAATCGATTTAGTTAATTCGATAAAGCCAGATGTTATCTATCATTTGGCAGGAATAGCATTTGTACCTGAAGCAGAAGAAAACTTTGATAGAGTCTTAAGATCTAATGTTCTAGCTACTAGTAATGTCGTTAGAGCTGCGCATCTTTTAGGGCGGCCAACAAAGGTTGTTTTTGTAAGTTCGGCTGAGGTCTATGGAAAGGTATCTCCTGATCAGATTCCGATATCGGAAGGAGTTCCTCCTCAGCCAGCAAATAATTACAGCTTAACGAAGCTCATGTCTGAAGAGGTAGTCCATCGATATGCTAGAGGTAATACCATCTCTGCAGTGATAGTTAGGCCATTTAATCACATAGGTCCACGACAAGATCCACGTTTTGTAGCATCTAGCTTTGCAAGACAAGTTGCTCAGATAAAGTTAGGAATAGTTCCTCCAGTCATGAAGGTTGGTAACCTTGAAGCTAAGCGTGATTTCTCTGATGTAAGAGATATTGTTAGAGCGTATAGATTGTCTGCTACTAAAGGGTCAGGAATCTATAATTTAGGTGTAGGTCATTCTTGTGCAGTTAGGTTGATATTAGAGACCCTGGTTAAGTTTGTAGATCAAAAGATCTCTATTGAAAGCGATCCATCGCGGATGAGAGGTCCTGAAGTTCCAGAGATATATTCCGATTGTTCAAAAGCATTTAAAGATCTTGGATGGAAAACTGAAATTCCTCTAGAAAGGTCTTTGCGAGATACCTTCGATTTTTGGGTGGATTTTGAAAGTAAAGCACGATCATAGTGTCGCTTTGAAAGTTATATACTTCTTATTAATTACATAATTCCTCTCACGAGGAGCTAAAAATAGAGCCTCATCTTACTAGGCAGTATTTAGAAAGCACTTTGTTAATTATTCTGAGATAGATTTTTATCTGGTATCCATTGGCTAAAGCTTTCCTTCGATACTCCAGGTGGAATAAACCATTTCTTTATGTCTGGGTCCCATTTTGCACCTAACTCCTTAGCTCGCTCTTTGTCTTTAAATGGAACATTCAATACAGTTCCTCTATTACTAGGTCTTTTGCTCATAATTTCTCCTATTAACCTAAAGTGGGGTGAGTAATTAACTTAGATATACGAATCTGTTTATATATCGGAGATGAAAGGAGAAAGTTGCTTTAGATAAAAGCAAGCTTCGAGAGTAAACCGTAGTGATCTGAAACAGGATTTTCTCTAAATCTTACAGAGCAGCCCAGTGCAATCGTTCTTTTGTTTGCCTGAGTTCTTGGTAGAACTACTCGATCTAGTCGTAGCTGTTCATCAGATTTACCTCGAGCATATTTATTATTTTGTGGATCGAAGGTTGCCCAGTCTCCATTAGCTTTAGTGTCTCCAGTCTGAATCTGATGTCGAGTGGCAAACAAATCCTCTCCTATCTCATTTATTTCGTCTTCGTCCTGTTCCAAGTGAGCATTGAAATCCCCAAAAAGTAAGATGGGGATATCTTGATTAGCTGATCTAGAGATCCATCTTCTAAGTTCTGCAAATTGCTCGGTTCTAATCTCTCCTGCTTTCTCGTCAGTAGTTAATCTTTTGTTTATGCTTTCAGGAGGTGATGCAAGATGAACATTCCATACGTGGATTGGTCCAATCGAAGGGTGTATTATTTCAGTAAATAAAGCCCCTTTCCTAACAAAGGCTTCGATTCCGGATCTGCGAGAGAATGAGAAAAAATCTCCTTTAGAGATCTCAAACCTAGATAAAGTTATCAAACCAGAGTTGCCTATTAGTTTTGCTCTTTTGTCAGGATGGTAGCTATGTGCATATCCAATCGATTTTATCTCTTTAAGAGCTGCTCCAGACCAGATCTCTTGAAGAGCGACGATGTCGGCATGACATTCTTCGATTGCGTGAGCGGCTTCTTGATATCGTCTCTTCGATCCAAAGAGTTCTCCAGAGAGGATCGGATGAGCACAAAGATTTAAAGAAAGAGTGCTTATTTGAGTTAGCGCAGGGGTTTTCTTTGCTAGTTCTCTTTTTAAAAGTGCTGCTGGTTCTGAGGTCATATGATCAGCACCATCTAAATCTTCTCGTATCGCAAATAGTGCCTCAGAAGCAGGGAGAGATCTAAGTGAGCTATGGTAATCAATCTTATCTTTAATCCCTATAAGTCTTCTGTTTTTAACATGGTCTGGATGTGCGCTGTGATGATTTAAGCGCAGCCTTTTGAGGAGAAGGTTGTTATGTAGAATTCCTGTCTCCCAAAGAAGTTGACGGAGTTGGTCATTCCAAGCAGTTTCTTTCTTTGTAGAAGATCTGTCATCGAGGATGTCGTTAAGTGTAAGGTGCTCACTATTAGCATCTCTATGCATATCGAGTTCTGTCCTGATTGGAAATGAAAAGTTTGAAAGAGGTTCACTTTCGTTTGTACGGATACTTGTATCTAAATTGTGCGTTGGTACTCTTGATGGTGATAAATTAATCATATTTTGAGGTAGAGACTAACCCTCAAAATTGATGTTGCCCAATTAGATAACAGCTAGGAGAACGTTAGAAATATGAGCAAATTGTTTAGATTTGAGTACGATTATTGATCGAGTAAAATCGTAATATATAAACATCTTGTGTTGTAGCCTGTGTTGCCAAATAGAGATCATCCACTTTTCGGTGGACATAAATCAGAGTCGTTTGAGGGGGAAGATCTCTCGAAGTTAACTGTTCCTAGCTCCTGTGTAATCAATGCAAAACGTTTTCCATTTTCTTTAACAAGAGATGTTACTTCAGATAGTTTGATAAATGATTCAAGATTGATTGTATATGGAGGGCTAGGAGAAGCTCAAATGGCCGGAAGATCTCTCGGTCGGTCTCTTGGGCCTGGAATAGTTAGCGCAGTTGATAAAACAGGAGATTGGTTGTCGTTTTATGCTTCGCAAGGTCGAATAGATCTTATTCTTAGAGAGCTCAAAGAAATTCTAGTCATTCGTGCTGCCATATTAAATAATATTCCTATCATAGCAACGATTGCTTCTGAAGTTTCACAAAGCAGAGATACTATATCTCTTAATCCTGATCCGAGTTTTAAATTATCTCCAGCACTCTTAGATCTTGCAAAGCAAGGACGAGTATTTCTTTTGCCAGTTGTTCCCGGTGGAGGACATGTTCCATTAGATA
>CAZTER010000171.1:0-4868 GCA_964612045.1 uncultured Bdellovibrionales bacterium | reverse complement strand
AACTCATTATCGAAGAAAGCTATCAATGAATAAACCTGATTTGTTCTTTCTTGAGTATAGGCCAAGAGCTGTCCTAACACAGGATCGGTGCTATCTACTGAATGAGACAACGAGGCTACTGTAATCGGCTTTGATAGCTCTTCAGATAATTTCTGATATTCTAAAAGTGCTTTATTTAGAGCCTTTGGATCTTTTACAAGCTTTGCAACTTTTCCCTCGAAAGCTTTCTGAAACTTAGCTGCGCGCTTTTCTACTTTATCTAGATAACTTTTTAATTTTGGAAGACTGTAATCGCCTAAGATCTCGGAGAGATTCCAAACTGGTATACTACTAGACATATTTTACCTTAGTAACTGAGATATCATTACAGCTGATTCTGACAAATTATACAGCGGTGACGGAAATAGCCCCATAAAGACTGAAAGGACTGCGCAAATACCGATAACAAGGTAGATAGGGAGTCCATAAGAGACCTTAGAACCCAACTTATTCTCACCATCGACGAAATACATTCTGACAATCACATATAGGTAGTAATAACAGGAGATAGCGGACCCCAAGACTCCAATTATTGCTAATCCAACATACTCAGCTTTTATAGCAGCAGAGAAAAGATATAGTTTACCTACCATTCCAGCCATTCCTGGAGGAAGACCAGCTAATCCCAATAAGAATAGCGAGAAACAAGCTGCTATAATTGGCCTGCTATATCCAAGTCCATTAAACCTATTTAAATCATCTGGAGATTCCTTTGAGTAAAACTCGCCAGCGATAACATGAAGGCAAGCAAGAGATCCAAGGGTTAGAACAGAATAAACTGCTAGGTAGAAAGTTAATGCTGCTGCACCACCAAACTTATCGTTAGTCGAGAGCAATCCCATCAACATATATCCAGCATTTGAAATACTAGAGTATGCCAACATTCTCTTAACGCTTCTTTGACGAAGAGCGATTAAATTTCCTGCTATTATAGTCAAAACTGCGCAATACCAGACTGCGGTTGACCAAAATATGAAGCTACTTCCAAAACAGCTCCACATAACTCGAATAGCTACCGCAACAGAGGCTATCTTGATAGTAGAGGCCATAAATGAGGTAACTGCATTAGGAGCACCTTCATAGACATCTGGTGTCCAGAAGTGAAAAGGAACAGCGCCTACTTTGAAAAGAATACCAACAAGAATTAATCCCATTGCTGTTACATATACAGTTGCAGCTCCTTTATTGTAATGAAGCAACTCTGCATTAAAGAATGTTGACTGTGTTGAGCCGTAGTATAGAGCGATACCATAAAGCATAATTGCGGAGCTAAATGCTCCTAACAAAAAGTACTTAAGAGAGGATTCCATTGAGCGCTTAACTGATAAGCACGATCCACATAAGCAATATAGAGCTAAAGACATGGTCTCCAGAGCAACGAAGAGAGTGATATATTCTGCTGAGTAAACTAAGGCTAAAGCTCCACCGATTGCTATCAAATATAGCGAATAAAACTCACCTTGATGCTCGATTCCATCTCTATCCTGTGAGCCAACACCGATCATCTGGGCTAGTATTGCACTTAGTATAATAAGAGCTGAAATTACAGCAGCGTATGGATCTACTAAAAGCAAACCACTAAAGAGGTATGTTCCATAGTTATACCCAATCGATCCATGAGCATAAAAAATAGTGATAAATGCCAGAGTAAGAATAAGAGAGGTGAACTGAGCTCTCGGCCAATCCTTTGATAAGAACACCTCTCCAAGCATCACAATAATAGCGCCTAGTGACACCACTACTAATGGTGCGATTAATGTAAGTTGCTGAGCAATTGAAAAGTTCACAATGCTACTCCTTCCTGCGTAGAATCAAACTCGATACTTGGGGATGACGCAGTGATAACATTCGAAGATGCTGGTTCACTGACAGGGGCAGACTCTCCCCTATTTACCTCTTCCAAGAAAGTACTTCTCTCATCAAGAAGAGATAAGTACTGATTTACCGAAGGTTCAATTCGTTCAATAAAAGGTTGAGGATAAATACCCATAACGAAAACTAAGACTAAGAGAGGAGCAAATGTTAATAGCTCTCTTGTATTAACATCCTCCAGATCTCCATTCTTTGCTGGATCCAACTCTCCAAAGACGGTCTCTTTGTATAGCGTCAGCATGTAGACAGCTCCCAAGATAACTCCAATACCAGCGACAGCAGTAAGCCATGGGAAGGTCTTAAAGCTACCTGCCAAGATCATGAACTCACCTACAAAGCCGTTAGTTAATGGGAGCGCAATTGAGCTAAGTGTAAATATTAAGAATAGAGCCGCAAACAATGGAACTTTTGCTGCCAAGCCACCGTAATCTGCTATCTGCCTAGTATGCTTTCTATCATAGAGAACACCTACTAATAAGAAGAGTGCTCCAGTAGAAACTCCGTGATTTAGCATCTGATAAATGGAACCGGTTGTTGATACAGAATTTAGGGCAACCAATCCAAGAACGCAGTACCCCAAATGTGAAACAGAGGAGTATGCGACTAACTTCTTAATATCACTCTGCGCCCAAGCTACTAATGCGCCATAGATAATTCCGATAACTGCTAAGATGCAGATAAATAATGAAAACTGCTCAGCCGCTCTTGGAAATAATGGATAACCAAACCTTAGAAATCCATAAATTCCCATCTTAAGAAGAACTCCAGCTAGAACCACGGAACCTCCAGTCGGAGCTTCAACGTGAGCATCCGGCAACCATGTATGGAATGGAAATACAGGGACTTTGATTCCAAAGGCGATAGCAAAAGCCAAAAATAACCAGAGCTCTTCAGTGATCGAGAATGATGTATTAGCTAACAACGCTTCAAGATCAAATGTTACAAGTTGAGGTTGAGATAGCTCATACGCTCTCCAAACAACGAATAGTATGGCTACGAGCATTAAAACGCTTCCTGCTACTGTATAAAGAACAAACTTCAAAGTAGCGTAAACTCTGCGTGCTCCACCCCATATACCTATAATGAAGTACATAGGAGCTAACATAAGCTCCCAGAAGAGATAGAAAAGGAATAGATCTAAAGAAACTAAAGCACCGAGCATTGCTGACTCAAGTGCTAACATGCAAACAAGATAACCCTTAACCTTAGAGTGTACAGAAACTGAAGCAGTAACAATCAATGGCATTAAAAATGTCGTTAATAAGACTAACCAAAGACTGATACCATCGATTCCTATCTTATAGTTGATACCGAATGACGGTATCCAACTATAGTTCTCAAGTAATTGAATTCCAGGATCGTTAACATCAAATCGATCTAAGATAAGAAGTGATAATAAGAATGTAATAATCGAGGCTACAAAAGCAAAACCTCGAGAGAATTTCTCACTAACTTTAGGTGAAACACCCAAAAGTAACGCTGCAATAAGCGGTATAAAAACAATAAGGGAGAGTAAATTATTCTGTAACATTCAATTACCTCAGAAACAAAGATAGAGCATCACAGCAGCGCCGACTGTCATCCAGAACGCATAACTTCTGACCTGACCTGAATGTGGGCCTCGTAGTATCTCACCACCCACATCAACTGTTAGACCCGTTCCATTAACCAAACCATCAATTAATGATTGATCTACAACTTTCCATAACTTATCTGACAGGCGGCGTAATGGACGAACTATTAGCGCTCCATAAATTTCATCAATGCCAAACTTATTTAGTGATAGTTGGCTAATTGGGCCAAATAATTTAAAGAACAGTCCTGGAAGAGATGGAACAACAAGATAAAATATAGCTGCTAAGCCTATGCCTAAAAATCCTACCCAAGAGTGTAATAATCCAGCTATCAGTCCTTCGCTATGAAGGTGATGTGGAGCTGCAACTGCTCCTGCTAATAGATGATTTAAAGCAAAAGTTTCACCGAAAACTCCGCTAAGAGCTAAACCACCAACTGTTGACAGTAATGCGAGAATTAATAGTGGCAATGTCATTACAATTGGAGATTCATGTGGGTGTTCATGACCACGATATGAGCCTAGGAACGTCATAAAGAAAGAACGCGCCATATAGAATGCTGTCATAAAGGCAGCACAAGTTGCGATCGTTACTGCGATCTCAACGTATGGAGCGAATGCCATATTCCCATTATTGGCAAGAGCCTCAAGAATAGCATGCTTACTTTGGTATCCCGCGAATGGGAATATTCCAGCTATCGCCAAAGTTGATAAAGCGTAAGTTAGAGTTGTAATCGGCATATATCGCCATAACCCACCCATCTCTCTCATATCTTGTTCGTGATGACAGCCATGAATAACTGATCCAGCAGTCAAGAACAGACATGCCTTAAAAAATGCATGTGTAACAAGATGAAATACAGCAACCCAATAAGCTCCTGATCCTGCAGCTATGAACATGAATCCAAGTTGGCTCACAGTAGAGTATGCTAAGACCTTTTTGATATCATTCTGAGTAAAAGCAATCGTAGCTGCTAATACAGAGGTAAGAAGTGCAATAATCACTATAACCGCACCTATTGTTGGTGCTGCATCAAATAGATATGAGCTACGAGCCATCAGATAGATTCCAGCTGTAACCATAGTAGCCGCATGGATAAGAGCAGATACCGGTGTTGGACCGGCCATAGCATCAGGTAGCCAAACATAGAGAGGAACCTGAGCACTCTTACCAGTAGCTCCTACAAACAATGCACCAGAGACAAGAGCAGCGAATGTTCCAAATGACATTCCAGGGAAGCTCTCAATCGAGACAGGGGCAGAGAAAGCCTCTTTTAATTCAATGAAATCTATCGTTCCGAACTCTCGCAATAAAAGAATCACAGAGATGAGAAAACCAAGATCTCCAATTCTGTTAACAACGAAAGCTTTTCGCCCAGCAGAG
>CAZTER010000170.1:0-4893 GCA_964612045.1 uncultured Bdellovibrionales bacterium | reverse complement strand
TTGAAGATCTCTAAAAACAATCGGAGAAATTCGCTAGGGGGGAGTGAGATGCATAAAATTGAACTTTCCACGGGCGATTGTAGGATCCCAAGCGATTCCAATATGAGGAATCTTGTTTTTCTCTGCGATTGGAGCAACAACGCTTCCACCATAAGACCAGGTAGATATGATTCCATCTACTTTATCAACGGCAATCAATTTTTGTGCTGCTGAGGCTGCTGCTCTAGAAGATAGCTGATCATCTTCCACTACTAGCTGAACAATAGATCCTTCAGCGGAGAGGTCTTTTGTTGCTAACAAAGCTGCATCTCTAAACGCTGCTCCAACTTCTGACATGTTGCCGGATAATGGGGTGATTAATCCGATCTTAATCTGCTCTTCGGCCTGAATTGTTACTGCTTGAATGTTTAGATAGGTTAAAAATCCAAGCGCGATTAGTATAGATTTAAATCTGTTTTGCATCCGTTGAGTATATACAAGTTTTAAAAGATTGTTAGTTAATATTAGCAGTACATATTTAGTAGATAATTAATCTAATCGTTAAAACTAACGTCTTTGGTTAGTAGCAAAGTACATCTTGATTGTCTGTGCTAAGTTGGCGATGGTGCTACCGGGACTTCAGTCCCGGCTCCAAAAATGAGAGGAAAAAGTGCTTTCAAGCTATTAAATTTTCGCCAAGACCCTAATATGGAGCTGAGAAGTTCCTTCGGTAGTGGGTCTATCGAACTATGAAAGTTTGATTAACTATAAGCTCTTCTAGCGAACTTAATTTGGAGCGGGGACTCCAGTCCCCGAAGTGCAGCAGTGTGTCTAGTACGAATCACGAAAAATATAAATGTCTGTGAGGAGACTAGTCTTTACCTATTCAAAGCTAGTTTTGTAACTCCTACAGCGATATCTAGAATTCTGGATTGTATAGTTAGGGATAGATTTTCGAGATTAGTTAATAGATCCTGAGGGCTCTCCACTTTCTTCTGTGATTGGCGCATTAACACTCTTAGTAATTTGTTATCTAGAGTTTCAAGTATCTCCCAAATTTTAGCAGATTTTTGAGGATCCTTGCCTGAGAGCTCATTCTCGCCAAAATTTAAATCACAAAATCTTAAGACTTCACGCCAGTCTTCGATTCGTTGTACAGAATTAGATGTAGAGAGGTCCTTCAATATTAAAATGGGGGTAGTTTGATAAACGGAAGATTTAATGGCTTCTTCTGATTGCGGTTCGTCAGCTTGAAGAGAGTATCCGATTGAGAGTTGAGCTAATAGTTGACAGATGATTGCTGTATAATGACAACCGCTTCGTGAAATAATAGTTATATTTAGATTCTTTGGTGCCATTCTAGTGTAACATCCGGTTGCATCATCAGATAACTCAACGTAACCTGTAAAGGTTAGATTAATTTAGTGATTTTATGAAGATCCGACGTGGATTTATTTTATTTATTGTCTTGGCAACTTTAGCCATTACAGCTTTATCTCCATTTCTTAGCCGTCCTAAATCCTTTGTTTCTTTGCAGCCTGGTACATATTTAGGTGATGTTACTTTGAATGGTTTAGAGCCTTTTTCTCTACTTATTCATCTCCCATCGGGTGGTAAGCCTAGCGTAAAGAATATAGACGGGGCTGATGTATCTGATTTTAAGCTAGATAATTTTGAAGCTCCTAATCCAGTTCTCTCATTTAAGCAGAAAGACCAACGTAATTTTATGGTAGGGAATAGAACAGACTCTACCAGGGCTGCAGGAATAGTTTTGTCATCGCGGAGTTTTAACATAGGACGATGGGAGCTCAGGAAGCTAGAGCTTTACAAGCTTGAAGGAGAGGCTGAAAAGAATACAGCGGTGCGCTTCGCCGCTTTGCAACGAGCTCGAGCTGGACTGGTTATTCGAGAGGAGCAGATAGATCTCTCTTCAGTAAATCTTAGGAATGAATTGGAGCGTCTAAGGTCTCTTATTAGAGAAGGGCGTACTTTGCGTGAAGTCGCAGTAGGTAAGTTAGAGAAGGCGGAAGAGGAGATGTCGAAGTTAGAGCGAGATGTCGCGGAGAGGAAGAAAAAGGCCATACAACTCTTAAGTAAGCTTCAGATAGCGCAACGAGTGACAGCTCAAGGCAGTCTTGTCACCTTGTCTCGACAGGCTATAGATCGTGAGGCCCGTTGGTTAGAATCTAGTTTAAAAAGCGTAGAAAATAGCAGAGATCCAGCTTTTGAGAGAGCTTGGAGTAGATCTCAAGAGATCCTTGCTTTGCGTAACGAGATTGCTCGTGAAAGACGGGAGATCGAGCAGCTGATGGGAGGGGGATATTAATGAAGATTAGAGTTCCTTTGAGTGGACTAAGATATGCCAGCCGTTTCCTCTCTTTGGCGGCTGTCCTCTATTTTTGTTTAGTTCCTTCAGCTTATGCTGAACCGGACTTAGGGAGTATTAATGTTCCACTAGCTCAGTCTGGTCATTTCAAGGATGGAATAGCAGAGTCCTTTTTTGTGGTTCATCATGGGGATTCTAAAGTTGTTACAGAAGCTACTCTGATTGAGGGATTAGAGTCTGCTGATCAGGTTCAATGGTATGGTGGTCTTACTAGAGTTGCTAATGGAGCAACTGTTCCAATTATCTTTGAGCTTGTTCGTTTGCTGAATGACGGATCGATCCTAATTGAGCGGCCTCAAACAATTGATGGTCCATTTAACTCTCCAGCAGAGGTAGCAGTTGGCCGTCTTTCTGACTCTAATGATGTCGTTTATCGTAGGGTAGTTGCAAAGGAAGAGTCGATGCGCAAGCAGCAACGTGAGTTGTTGTCGTTAAGGGGAGATGCAGAAAGGGTGCCGGAATTTGCGAAGTTATTAGATGTTCAGCAGAAAATTATTGAGTTAAAGGGAGAGTCCGAAGACTTAGAGCAGGATGTCTCTGCTTTAGAGCACTTTGTTCGCACTGCTGGCGGACGAGCGGATGGATCCCTGGCGCGTTCTAGGCAACAAGAACTAACACTGCTTTTAGGTGAATTATCAGAGACAGTTCGTCAATTGGAGAGGAGTGAGCCACAGCGTGTTCGCGATAGAGAGAATGAAAAGAGGCGACGAGAGGCAGAGCTCCGTTCTCTGCGGGGGCTTGATCCTGAGATTTTAAAGCGAGAGTTAATGCAACTTAAAGCAGAGAAGGCTCGATTGAAGGGCGCCAGTAATTAAGAATAGATGCCGATTTAGGCTTTAGTTTCTATAAAGTTAGTAAATAGATGGCGGACCGCTCTCTAACGAGAGCGAGTCTCATTACTGAGGCAAGGTGTAAATGGCGGAGCCGACGGTACTGCAATCTTGGTTCCGGTTAGTGGTTATTTTAGTCTCTGGAAATTAGTCATTTCAATGAGAGATATAGGCTTCTGAATCTATTACTTTTAGAACTATAATCAGACTCATTAACGAGTCATATTTTTTATAAATCGAATTTTAGCCGATGTCGGAAGAAATTATCGAGAAGATTGGACAGCGTATCTTTGATATGGGATTGGCTGCTCCAGCTATCTTTTTACTTGAGATGCACAAACCGTTTGTCGGGATATTTTCTGTTGTTGCTCAGGGATTTTCCCCGATCTTACTTCTTTTTCTAGGAAAACAGTTGGCTGAGGAGTTAAAAGAGGTCTCTCTAACTAGAGATAGTTTGGAAGCTCTCATCGTTGCTATTGAGAGGCGTACAGTCAATGCAGTTTGAGCACGCAACCTCCGGCCTGATCCTCTTATTAATTGTCCTGATTCTCCCGGTTATAATCTCTATTCGAAAAGCAAAAGCTGGAGCGAATCTATGGATTCGTAGAATTCCAGGGATCGATGCGATAGAGGAGTCAATCGGGCGTAGTGTCGAGATGGGAAGGCCTGTCTCCTTTACGACGGGATTAACTGGATTAGGGCCTGTAGTTTATGCTTGTTTAGGGGTTCTTTATCACGTTGCAAAACGATTGGGAGTTTATCGTTCTCGGTTAATTGTTCCGCAGACTCAACCTGAAGTGCTAGCTATTAGTGAGGATGTTCTGCGCGAAGCAAGAAGAGCTGTCGGACGTGATTCATCTATCGATTCTAGAGATATTCCTTATCTTTCAGATGCACAGTTTGCCTTTGCCGCTGGATATATGGGGCTTGTTCAGAGGGAGAATGTCGGAACGGCATTGCTTTTCGGAGACTTTGCAGCGGAGTCTTTGATTCTGGCTGAAGCAGGGCAAGGTGTTGGTGCTATGCAGGTTGCTGCAACTACGAGTCCTGAACAGGCGGCTTTTTTTGTCTGTACCTGTGATTATACGCTTATTGGGGAAGAACTTTTCGCTGCTTCAGCATATCTAACCCGTGAGCCAGTTCAGCTAGGGAGTGTTTACGGGCAAGATCGAGCAAAAGCTATAATTCTTTTGGCGATTGTTCTAGGTGTCCTAATGGAGACACTTCGAGTTGTCGCTCCACAGATAGCCTTGCCCTCTGTTGTTTCTCTCCTTCAATGGAGTCTCTGGTAATATATGAGATCTAAGTTAGTTAAAATTTTTACATTCATTGGCGGACTCTACTTCTTCCTTGAGTTTATCCTTCCTGAAAAGGTCATTGGCCCTGTAGTCGGTGCACTGCATGATGATATTTCAAATGGATTGATCACTGTTGGCGGGATGGCAGTTGGTCTTGGGATATTAAATATCCTGATAGTTCATGGAGCTCGATGTTTTTTTGCTCGATCAGGCTGGACGTATTCTTTAGCTCTATTGCTTGGCCTCGGCATTATGCTTTTTGTAACTTCCTGGGATTGGTATCGATCGTCAGCAGATTCAAATGATGCAGCTCGTTTCTTTAATTTGAGAGATTTTGCAGAGCGAATAGTTAGTGATGCTGCTCAAGGCACACATAGTGTTGATAGCTCTCTTGGCCGAA
>CAZTER010000169.1:0-4969 GCA_964612045.1 uncultured Bdellovibrionales bacterium | reverse complement strand
CATGCTTGCCGGTGTGCTAGGCGTGGTTGCGATAGCTAACGCCGAATTTACAATCGATGGAACTGCACCTACGCCGTCAACGCTAACTGCAGCAGATGATTTTGCAACAGAGGTAATAGGTCAACCTTGGGATATGAGCTCAAGGAGTAGTATCGCAAATTATGTTGAAGCCTCTGATACCTACGGTATTACTTCACCAACTTTTTCGAATGGAATTTTAAGCACCACGTTGCAGCTATCTGGTGGCTACATAAAGCTCCTTGCTACACCATTCTGTAGTGCTAATCCCTCCGGAATTACTGGAGCAACTCATCCTATCGCTACAAGTCGTTACCGTTATTTAAATATTAGAATGCATTCTAGTGTCGCCTCTCAGATGCGAATAGCTGTTACTACTTCGTGTAACTGGTTTCAGAATTATTGGACGACAGTTGCGATACCAACCTATGCTGGATGGTTTACCTATACGATTGATTTACAAACTATTGCGCACGAAACTAACTCTGCTTTCTTTAATGGAGCTAATGCAGCTTGGAATAGCGCCCCTGCTACAGGACTACGTATTAATCCTGCTGTGCAACCTGGAACTCAGATTAAGTTGGATTGGGTAACTCTAACTGCAAATCAACCTACTGACACTTTTCCTTTGAATTACACATATAATCAGGAGGATCAGAAGTTTTATTCGATCTATGTAGATGACGATAATAATGCCTTGAACGGGTTTAAGAAATCATTGGTCGTTGCAGAAGGGGCAACTCAGTCTGTTGATGTTGGCTCTTCAGGTCTGTATTCCGGTTCTTACAAAGTTGTTGGCTATGAAAGCAATGACTGGCCAACGCTCGTAGGAAATCCATGGGATATGTCCGATTCTGGAGACTTGTATAATATTGATGGATTAAATGCCTCCTTTGCTTCTGGTCAGTATTCTGGATCTACAACTAAGACGAACGGTTATTTTTTCCTTAACTTCAATAATAGAACGTCAGATCTAACGCAGTTTAGGCACTTTAGAGCCCAACTTACGCTTAGTGGAGTTTCTGGAAGTCCAAAGATGAGTATTTATGGACGTAATGCGAATGGTGATTTGATTAATGGTGTTCCGTTGCAGAGCTCTGTTTTAACAAATGGCACTCAGAGTGTAGATATAGATCTTAGTAGTTTAGGTAGCTCAGTTGGAAGTCTTCAAGTCGTTTTGATTAGTCAGCAGAATGTCAATTTTGATCTGGATTATATCTCCTTGCGCAATGATGCATTCGGAGTTCTGCCGTCACCAACGATGGTAGCCTCAACTTGGAATTTTAGAGTTAATACACCTCCTATTCTTAAGATTCTCCAGCCAGATAACTTAGGTGGCGCTGATTATGCTGCGGAAGTTTTAGGTAATCCATGGAACTTCGAGGATACCGAAGATATCTTTGTTTATTACAACGTTACAGATGCACAGATATTGCCGAATAACTATGTCAGTGGTGTACAGGGTAATTTCTTTACTGCGAGAAGTATCCTGAATAACTTTGATCCGCATGAGTATTCAATTAATACTCAGGATCCTCTGCGGATGATCGATACCAATCGGTACAAAAATGTAGTTTATCGACTTTTAACTGCAGCTGCACAGGATATTGTTTTAGGCTCAGTTGTCCGTATCGTATGGCATGTGAATGGTAGGGTAGCTACGGATTTCTTTAATGGTGATGATCAGATTACCTTTGATGATTGGAATGTTTACAGCCAGAACATGAGGGATATTGATCTTGAAGAGTTGCAACATTCTCCAGGAAGTTATCCTGCTCAACCATGGTATGGGAAGATAGATGCATTCCGTGTTGATGCGCATGAGTTTAGTACTCCGACTACTTATTATTTCGATTATATAAAAGTTACCGCAGATGATGAGGCCAATACTCAATTTGCAGTAACGTTTGATCTTGATGATGTCGATGGTGATGATGCGACAGCTGAGTTTTATTGGAATACCAGTAATACCACCTCTGGCGGAACACTGATCGGAACAAGAAAGATCTCGAATAATTCCAGTGTAGTTTTTTGGAATACTACTGGTAGGCCAAATGGAACCTATTATATCTATGCCAAAGTTTTTGATGATTATAATGATATCTTTGTAAAAGCCACTGGTCCAATAGTTGTAGACCATTCGCGCGCGCAGGATTCTAGCCTGCCAATTCTTCAGTTTGATGCACCAATAAGTGGCGCAACGATTTACGATAATTTTATTGTAAGAGGATATGCGTTAGATAATGTTCAGGTAGCAAGCGTTGAGGTCTTTGTTGATGGAAAATTGTTAAAGAGGTTTAATCCAACGCTCTTTGATAGTAGAGCGCAAAATGCTTATAAGTCTTTCTCAGAGAGTGGAAATGCAGGATTTTTTGAGAATGTTGATGCAAGTTCAATAACTACTGGATCTAAAAACCTACAGATAAAAGTTTATGATACTGCTGGTAATTTAAGGTCTTCATCAGTAATTCCAGTTATAAAATCACCCGGAGCTGATCCTGATCTTGATACACCACCTCCACCATTTAATGCTGCTCCTATAAATGTAACAAATCCAATATTTAACCTTCCAGCTCTCGGCTTGAAAAGCAAGTTAGATCTAAAGAAGCAAACTTTAACCTTAACAGTGAATGGTGGTGAGGCATGCTCTAATATTAATTTTACCTGGAATAAAACAGCTAAGGAGATCGGTAGTGCTCCTCTAGCACTAAAATCATTTACTGGTAGTGGTAGTGCGACTCAAAAGTTCACTGCAAAAAAGTTGAATCCGTTGACTAGGCAAAAGCTACAACAGTTCTTTATTAGAGCAAATTGTGATGGAGCTAGGTTAAGTCCGATAGTTAAGTTTAACATTACAAAGATCGCGGGGCGTAGTTCGGTTGCTAAACATGCAGGTTGGGCTAAGCAGCTCAAGAAGAGACTAAAGAAGGGATAGAAAAGCAGAAGAGCTTAGACTAGTAGTCTCTCAAGAGTATTAGCGCAGTTTGCTTCAGAGAACTCATTGGCTATTCTAGTTCGACACGAGGCACTCACTGTCTGCCATAGTTCTTGATCGCTATGCAGTTTTATAATCTTCTCAGCGAATTCGTCTGCTGTTTTGCCAACTAAGAACTCCTTGCCATCTTGCCAACAGAGTTGCTGTGCTAAAAGTTCTGATACGACAGCTGGGAGGCCATAACTTGAAACCTCTGTTACCTTCAGTGGAATTCCGGCTGCAAATCTAGTTGGAGCAATGAAGACCCTGCTCTTGTTGATCCAGTAAGATAGATCATCTACAGCCCCTATGATCTCAATCTGTGGATGTTTAATTCCTTGAATTCTAGGGCTTTTATTGGTGCCTATTACTGATAATTTAGATGTAAATCCTCGTTTCACTAAGCGCGGCAACACCTCTTCAACAAACCAGATAATGGAGTCTGGATTTGGGCCATGGTCGCCATGAAAGGCTCCTAAGAATACGAGTCCATCACGATCTGAAAAGTTTGGAACTTCTTGGCTTAGTTTATGTGTAGAGCTAATAACCTCTACTTGACCATCAAATCTCTCCTTAAAAAGATGAGCTTCTTTTGGAGAGACAGAGGAGATAGCATTTACTCCGGCACATAATGAGAATTCATAATCAAATTTATCTTTAATCTGTTGTTCGGTTAACGGATTGTTGGTGATGTTTGCATAGGCAATGTCTCGTAGTGTGAAGATTGCTTCTGCATCGTAGATTACCTTAGATCCAGCAAATATAGTTAATTCTGGTGAGATCTTTCTAATCTCTGCCATCGTGCTAGGACGACTAATCCAAACAAAGTCATAGTAATTAACTCTTTCGCAAAGTAGCTGCAATAATCCACCTGTGCCAGGATATTCAGCTCCGATGAATTCGATCTCTCTTGAATATTCATTGTAAATTTCATTCCAGATTATTTTTCTCTCTCCTTGGAGGAGCGGAACGACTGTAATATCGAATCCCATCGAGTGCATAATATTTACAAGCTTAACGGCGCGTGGATAGCCAGCTCCTAGTTTTTCCAATGGTAAAAGCTCATCGATGTACAAGATTTTTTTTCTCTTACTTAAACTACGAGCATGTAAGTGTGGAGTTAGTTTGTCGAATTTAGATTTAAGAAGATCCCCATGTTTATTGAGGAGTTTAAATCTGTTCTTTGTCATCAACTCGATGGCTCCACTCATGCCACCACTTGCAAATTCAAAATGGTTAACAACAACCTCTGGTGAATAAATCACCTTGAGTCCCAACTTCTGTAACCTTAGGCATAGGTCAGTTTCTTCGTAGTAAGCAGGTGAGAAGTCATCATCAAAATAGTTCAATTGTTCAAGGATTCTCTTTGAGAGGAGGAGGAATGCGCCTGAGCAATAATCCACAACTCTTTCAAATTGCGAAACAGAGTGTTCTTTCTCCCATCCTCGACCATAGCCACAACAGGTTCCGTCTCGCCAGACGATGCAACCTGCCTCTTGAATATTGCCATCTGGAAGGATTAGTTTTGCGCCTAAGGCGCCGATCTGGTCTCTTGATTTGAAGATATCAAGTGCTTTTTTGATAGCTCCATCTTCAGGTTCTGCATCGTTGTTTAGGAAGAGAACATGTTCGGCTCTTGCTTGCTGCGCTCCTTGATTCGAAGCTTTAAGAAAGTGCAGGTTGTTTGCGTTTGATATGATTTTAATATTGTCTACTTTGCTAAGTAGTTTACTAGTCTGATCGCTAGAGGCATTGTTAATAATAATAACCTCTAACTTAACGCCGCGTTGTTTGCTCAAGTTCTTTAGACATCTAAATGTAAACTCAGCCTTATTGTAGACTGGGATGACCACTGAAACTTCATAGTTTGAACAAGGCTCAAATGTGATCCTGCTATCACTTTCCAGGAAGCTTTTTAATGCAGTTTTTGACTCTCTGATAAATTTATCTTTAATCTTATTGATATTTGGTGCGGGG
>CAZTER010000168.1:0-4982 GCA_964612045.1 uncultured Bdellovibrionales bacterium | reverse complement strand
CTGAATCTGATTTTAATAGAGTAAATTATCCGGGAACGATTACTTAAACAAAATAAGCACCGTAAAAATAGCCTCTTTATTCTTATGCTTTAGAGATACTTCGTATAGTGAGTTAAGAGATCCACCTATTTCTTCCTAATAGTAGTTATTATCTCGTATTTACAAGGACTTAGTAGGGCTAACTATTAGCTCCGTTTCGTTTATTTTTTATCTAATTATTCCGATAGTTAAGAGAGAGGCTTTTAAACTCACGCTAATTCGGGAGAGATGGCGAACGAGAACCAACAATACCAACTTGTGCTGAGCGCTCCACCAGTAAGCATGACTGCTGGCCATGATCCTATGGAGATTCTTCGTCACCTCATTGAGGATTCAACATTAGATACTATCGATAGCAAGTTAGAAACTTTTCCATCCATAATCGCAACATCTGAAAATTTACAAGATCTCGAAGGTCTTCTTTCTAAGTTAAAGGCAGAGGGATATGCAGTTTTAATTGTGGATCAAAAACACCAAAGCGCTGAACCAGAGCTAAACCTTGATGACACTCTATGGGAACAACCTCTGTTACCTGATAATCGGGTAACACATCATGAAGATCATTCTCCTCTAGCACTCGATCTAACAAAAGTGACTGAACAGACACAAGAAGTTCAGGAAGAAGTTATTGCAGATAATAAAATTTCTGAAAACAATAAGGCGCAACAGACCTGGGACCTTGACCTTGAGATGGAGCAAGATTCTAACCTACATTTAGGGCCATCAGTAGAAATACATAATGAGAGCTCCGCATCAGAGCATAAGTTAGAAAATTCTCTCTCTTTCGATGATGAAATACCTGGTGAAAAGTCTCAGAATACGGAAGAAGTGCACGCTATACAAAAACCAAGCTCACCGCCACCGCCGCCAGCACCTCCAGCGCTTTTACAGACTACTCCACAAGTTGATACCTCTCCTACTGCTGGCTTTACATTTAGCGAAGAGACAAAGGTGAATGTTTCTATAAAAGATCCCCCTCTTGAAGCTCAACCTAACGAGCAAGTAAGTATAGAAAAAGCTAGAAACGAAAAGACCGACAACAACGAGACTCATATGGAAGAAGTCTCCACTCCTTTAGTTGCTAATGAGAGTTCAATACTTGAAGCTAATAAGGAAGCTAAAAAGCGTATACGTAACAAGTCAAAAAAGATCGGAGATTTAACTCAGATATTCGCTGGAATATTTATCGGTGGCGGTCTTTTGTATATTGTAAACTCGAACTTCTTTTCCACTACTGACAATAAACCAGTTAATAGCAATGTCGTCAGTGAAGCTACTACAACTAATCCTGAACAAAGTGTCACAGAAGAGACAACGGCAGCTCATATGCCGCTATCATATACGGCACACATGGATTCACCAGAGATCAAACTAGATCTAAGAACTACTGTCGTTGGAGATATACTTAAAGGTTTTGGTGTGTCAGTAACTCTTCCTGCTCCACGAGAGCTCTCCGTCCAAGAGATCGTCCTAGGAATGAGAAGAGCGCCTTGGGTACAGAGAGCAAATCTTGACCTTGAGCAGGTTAGGATAAACAGCGATGGCTCTTTCCTTGCTGAAGGAGCTGTACGGTTCAGCGTTGAAGATATCTCAGTTAAACGTTTGATAGGACGTGGTGAGGTTCGAGGAAAATTCTCTGAACAGCGAGATAAGTTAAATCTTTCAATCAAATTTCAGAATGGAATTATTGATAAAAATGACATTCGCCGATTCTTTGTAGAACAACAACCAAGCACAGGATATGCGATTCAATTAATCTACAATCAAGAACTCGATCTTAATTTAGAGACGCTACCAGAGCGTAAGTAGAAAAATCTACCTTCGATATAAGCTCAGTTAGTAACTAAGATAATGCTAGTTTTCCATTAACAGTCTGAAGTTCAGATGAGACCTGCCTACGCAATCTCTCTGTATCCATCTCTTCTGATTGCAGCTGTCGCATTAAAATTGCATCTGCCCATGTAGAATCACTAGATAAAAGCTCACGGAATATATCTGTAATCTGGCGAGATAGCTCTTTAAGCTTCTCATTTATCTTTTGTAACTCACCACGAAGAGCCCCTTCTCTAGCTTGCAGTACCTGCTCCCCATCTCGCTTCTCCTCTTCCTTCTCTTCATCACGGGCCTTACGTCGGAATTCGAGCGCGATATCAGTAGTCCGCGCAGCAACCTCTGTTGAATCCATAATTGAGGGCGCACCACCACCAATAAGCATCGCAGAATACTGCGTGAGTTTTTGCTCTGCCTTAAAGAGCTTGGAAACATACTCTTCCATTAGTTTATAGGCATTTACTATCCCTGCAGCCAGTGGAAGATACTGAACAAAGATTCCTCCAACTTGAAGGAATGATTTCAATGTTTTTATACTTATCAGTTTTTCTGCGATCTCTTTAAGAGCATCGATCCATCTCTGATTATTAGTATCTCCAGCCTTAATTGCTGCTGAAAGATCAGAATCCACCATTAAGTGATCAGCTAGTCTCTCCAAGAGTTTAGGATTACATCGACCTAAAGCGCATTGTAGAGAGCGACTATCAAGCTGTTGATTTTGTAATCCGAGAGCTCCTCTAAAAAACATCTCAGTATGAGCAGATACAGTTATCGCTGTAGCTCTTAAAGCAAAGATCTCCTCCTTAAGTTTAGGAGATGAGATACGAGCCGAGATAGAATCGATAAGCGACACCTGGTCAGTTACAGCTGATCTAATACCGCTGTCTAATGTTTGCGCTGTCATTACAGAGCTCCTCTCTATCCTTTGAGTTAATTCAGATCTTCTCATATTGAGTTATGATATCCCGTTTATGACTCGTAACCTAATAACTACGATATTCTCGTAGATGTCTTATAGTCGATCAGTAGTGTAGTTTTTTTCGACAATCATAACAAATTCAATTTAACGAGCTCACTCTTAACAAGTTGAATTTACTTAATTTGAGGAAATAGACGAATTTTAAAAAGTATGGCAGAATTCTTGCCTTAGGGGTTGTATCACCATAACGAAGTTGTTTCGACGTTGTGGTAGCACGGATGCCCCGCCTCTCTACACCCCGATGAAGTTGATCGGATGAAGCGAAGCGATGGGAGATGATTGATCCGAAAGGATTAATTATTTTTCTTGGCAATGGATTGCCGCATATGAAACGTCTTGAGTCTCTCAAGGCATAACTCATAGTGGAAATCGAATGGGGGAATCGCATGCAGAATACTAATAGCAACATCATCGACAGATTGTTTGCATCTTTTACTGATCTTGAGCGCGCAATTGATGGCGCTAAAGAAACCTTAGCTAAAAGAGAATCCGTTCCAGAAGAAATTGTTAAGCGTCTAGGTTCTTACGATGGCATCCTTGCCAAGCAAAGAGCCTTAGCATCCACGCTCTGTGGCCATATCAAACAGGGCAATTGGGATGAAGTTACACGACATGTTGGATTGATAAATGGCTTATCAGCGATGATTCGCGATGATGCTCGTGCAATCCTATCAGCACTAAGCACCACAACAAATGACGAAGTCTCAGATGATGAGTCTAACTTCTGTTAATTGTTGTTCCGTTACGAATTGAGCCCAGCGAAGATACAATTAAGATAAAGACAGACTAATTCTCCAACTGATACTTGAGAATTTTAAGCAAAAAGTATCAGAGATCTGTCTTGTCCTTCTGAATAGTTAGCCGAGGTGAGGGACCCTCACCTCGGCTAAGCTCTCAAGTAAAAAATATCCAATTCAAACTCACTCTTCTGAGGTGTTACAGCGATAAGAATCTGCCCATAACATGAATTGGGCACGCTACTTGATATCA
Source organism: uncultured Bdellovibrionales bacterium (assembly GCA_964612045.1). Lineage (GTDB taxonomy): Bacteria > Bdellovibrionota_C > UBA2361 > UBA2361 > UBA2361 > CAZTER01. The sequence goes on along the minus strand of CAZTER010000168.1, from coordinate 1,144 downwards.
AGGATGTTTTAATCAAAGAGCAAAATGGATTTGAATTCACAGTTTCGCTTCGACAGCGACTTACTACCAGCACCAACCGCTAGAATTCCAGCGAATCACCAGGTCCTATCACTGCTAACGAGACAAAATGATGCGCTATTCGAGGTAATGCATGACTACAGACTCAGACCGCTAGCTGAGGCGCTCCAACCATTGGGAGAGTTTAATCAGGATTTCTCTGTTACATTCGAGACCGATCAGAGCCAAATTAAGTTTCCTATAGACTCGCTCGCGCTTGGATTAAATGCTGCTGGCTCTATGGATGGAGTAAGTCGTGTAGATATGGGACTCGCTCTTCAATGCAATCCAGCTATAAGTCCAGAAGAGAGAAGAGAACTACTCAAAACTCTAGAGGCATTCTCTCCCTCAGAGACAGCAGACAATTTGATTATCATAAGAGCTAACCTTCGGATGGTAGATACTATCAGAACTGTTAGACAAATTCTCGAGATGACCCATGCAGATCCAGGCTTAGAGCGAAATATGACGCTGAATCGGATGGCGGAAGAAATACTAAGAATGCCAGAACCTGAGAGAAGATCTATAGAGATCTTTAGAGCAAGAATAAGAAGTAAGATAGATGAGCTTGATATTCCACAAAGTAAAGCTCCAGATTTCAATTTAGATTCACTTAAAAATCTAATACGTGCCCAAGGAAAGATAGCTCTTTTTGAAATTACTGATAGACCATCTGAGATGTTTGTTGAGACCTGTGCAGATCTACTGTGGGATTACCTAGAAGTCCTGAACCCTAAAGTTGATACATCTCTCGATAATATTGAACGGATGAACGCCTTAACAGGACTAGCAGACGATTTTTCTGAATCAAAAGATCTCAACGGATTGGTAGGAGCTGCGATACTAGTTGCAAATGGCTACCTAGCACTAGATAGATTCAAGGCTGCGTCAGAAGATATTGATCCTGCATACAAAATGGATCCTGAAAATGTACTTCAAATAGCAATTAATGCTGCAGAACTTCTAAATAGTTTCGATCAAGATCCATTATCAAACTTACAGGCTCAGAATATTCTCATGGCTATCCAGGATAGGTTATTACGTGGCTTATTTGATGAGATGAGAGGATTTCCCAACCTTAGAGGAG
>CAZTER010000167.1:0-5005 GCA_964612045.1 uncultured Bdellovibrionales bacterium | reverse complement strand
CTACTACCCATAAAACACTTCGTGGACCACGTAGTGGATTGATCATGGGACGTGCAGTTCATGCAAAGGCGATTAATAAAGCTGTCTTCCCAGGATTACAGGGAGGACCGCACATGCATACGATTGCTGCTAAAGCAGTTGCTTTTCTTGAGGCTTCTCAACCAGATTTTAGAATCTATGCTGAGCAGGTTATCGAGAATGCTAGAGCGTTGTCAGCAGCATTAGTTAAGGGTGGTTTGCAGATTGTATCGGGTGGAACTGATTCTCATCTGTTGTTGGTCGATCTACGTCCTCTTGGAGTGACTGGTAAAGATGCTCAGATCTCACTTGATGCGGTTGGAATCACAGGAAATAAAAATACGATTCCGTTTGATCCTCAACCACCAACTATTTGTAGTGGAATAAGGTTAGGAACTCCAGCTTTAACAACTAGAGGTATGGGAACTAAGGAGATGGAGATAGTAGCAGAGCTTATTACAGATGCTATTAAGAGTGTCGGCAATGCTGAAAAGCTGACTTCTATTCGCGAGAGAGTAAAGGCTCTAAGCTCTGGATTCCCGCTTTATAGGCATAGACTCGTTTAATAGGGGCGTGAAGTAAAATGCGATGTCCGAAGTGTGGTTCTGAAGAGATCGCTGTCCTCGATTCACGAGGGGATGGAGATGCTATTCGTCGACGCAGAGTTTGCAACAGTTGCACTATGCGCTTCACCACATTTGAGCGAGTTGAGTTAGCGATGCCGATGGTTATCAAAAAAGATGGCCGTCGTGAGCAATTTGATGAAGGTAAACTAAGAGGTGGCTTTATCAGGGCATGCGAAAAGCGTCCTGTTAGTGTTGAACGAGTTGATCTAGCTGTTGACAGTGTAAAGCATAAAATCAGTGAACAGTTCGCCAAAGAGATTCCAGCTCAGGTTGTTGGTGAGATGGTGATGGAGGAGCTCAAAGGAATAGATAAGATCGCTTATGTTCGATTTGCCTCGGTCTACCGTGAATTTTCAGATGTTAATCAGTTTGTTGATACCCTAAAGAGTCTAGGTACTGATAGACGAAATGATAGTGATAGAAAACATGATAGGGTAGTCGTTGATAGTCAGAGCGTTAGGAGAACCTCTGTATCGTGACCGATAGTACTATTAATTCTGCTAGCTCAATTCAATTATCACCCTTTAGCCATGTTATTGATCAGTTAAAACGTGGTGAGATGATCGTTTTGGTTGATAACGCTGCTCGCGAGGATGAGGGTGATTTAGTAGTTTTAGCCCAAGATCTAAAGGCAGAGCATCTTGCCTTTATGTTCCATCGAGCGCGAGGCTTAGTTTGTTTGTCTATAGATCGAGAGAGGGCGGCTCGCTTAAATCTTCCTTTTCAGGTTGCTTTGAATGGTTCTAGATTTCAGACCCCATTTGCCATTAGTGTAGATCTGGCTTCCGTTGCAGGTACAGGATCTAGCGCATCTAGCCGTGTGGCTACAATTAAAGCGATCATGGATGATAACTGTGTGGCGGATGATTTTGTATCTCCGGGCCATGTTTTTCCACTAGTCGCTAATATCGCTGGTGTCTTTGGTAGGCAAGGACAGACAGAAGGTTCACTGGATCTAGCCAAGATCTGTGGAGCGCAGCCTGGAGCGATAATCTGCGAGATCCTTAATGAAGACGGAACCTTGATGCGAGGAGCTGCCTTGCGTGACTTTGCAAAGCAGCACAATTTATCAATCACATCAGTTGATGAGATTATTAAATATCGCAAGATGAATGAGATCTTAATTCGCGAAGCCTCTGATGAGGTTAGAGCAACGCGCTGGGGAGATTTTAGAGTTAGGACAATTATTGATGATGCTGATGGGAAAGAGCATATGCTTCTTACCTATGGAGATATATCAAATGCATCAGATCCAGTTCCTTTTAGAATTCACTCAGAGTGTTTAACTGGAGATGTTTTCGGAAGTAGAAGATGCGACTGTGGCCCACAGTTAGATTTTTCTATGCGTTTTATTGTAAGTCACGGTCGTGGAGCACTACTTTATCTCCGTCAAGAAGGAAGAGGAATCGGACTTTTAAATAAGTTACGTGCCTATGCGCTTCAAGACCAGGGACATGATACAGTAGAAGCTAATATTAAATTGGGATTTGAAGCTGACGAGAGAGATTTTATGGTCGCTAATAAGGTCCTAAAGAGCTATGGAATTCAGCGAGTATTGCTCCTTTCAAATAATCCTCACAAACTGGAGACATTACTCAGCGCAGAATTTGATGTAGTTGAAAGGATTCCGGTTGTTGTTCCGCAAGATAAGTACTCGGCCAACTACCTTGAAACCAAGCGAAGTAAGCTTGGGCACTTGTTATAATAGTTCTTACTAAGCTTTAAATTAACGCCTTAATTGCGCATATAGATTAATCATCTCGATACAACCTAAGGCAGCATCAGCACCTTTGTTTCCAGCTTTAGTGCCACATCTTTCAATTGCTTGCTCTATTGAATCAGCTGTTACCATGCCGAAAAGAACGGGGATCTTTAATGTAGAAGATAGTGCCCCAATTCCGCTAGTTGCTTGGCTGCATACATGATCATAGTGGGATGTTGAACCTCGAATTACTACGCCAAGTGTTATTATCCCATCAAGCTGTTGAGACTCTGCTAATACTTTAGCCGCGCCTGGTAACTCAAAACTACCTGGCACCCTTACAACTGTAATATCACTCTCGTTTCCACCATGTCGGACTATGGTATCAATTGCACCTTGTATTAGTGGATCCACTAAGAATGAGTTAAAACGTGCAGCTACAATTCCAAACTTTAATCCTGTAGCGACGAGTTTTCCTTCGATAGTTTTAACCATAGATCCCCCATAGGTCATTGAGGGAGGTATTCTTACTCAGATCAGGAGATTGATCAAATCGTTGGTAATATAGCTAATTCGGCAATCGACCAATCGAAACGGTTGTTTTTACTCTGTACGACAGTTAGGCAGTCTGTGGTTATATCCTCTTTAAATCCCAATTTAACATCGCTTTGGGCTCCAATATAAGAGAGCCCAGAAGTTGTTGACCTAACTGGTCCCAACCAATTTGGGAGTGAAAGTATAAGCGAGTTAGACCCTTCAATGCAGGAGTATATCTCTAATTTGTTAGGGTAATCTGAAGAGAATTTTCCAGGAGAAATCTGTATAGCGCTTATCTTAACTGGAGCTTTAAAGTGAACTGTTAGAGCTGATTCCTTGTTCTCTAAGCTACGAATCCTAGAGTTCAGGTTGTTATCAATTAAAGAAGTACAATCACCTTTGAGATTCACTAAATCACAATTGCTGATATCGGGAGAGACAAATCTGTTTAACTCTTCATCTTTTAGTGGGCGCAATCGATCGTAGTTTAATGTAATCCACAAAGAAGGTGAGTTTAAATTTTGTAAGCTGTTACTATTGAGTGGTGCGTTGTGTAGAGAGAAGACCTTCTCATCATATCTTTCATTCTTTATGTAGTGAGAGTGAGATAGTGCGCCAGTAAGGATCGGAATGAAGATTGTTAATAGCGATAACTTTGATAAACGTGGTGTTACTCTTGGGGTTGAGTAAAGGATCGTGACAAGTAGCAGTCCAGGTAAGATTAATGAGAGTGGGAAGAGACTTAATCCTGGGAGGACCCTAGATACGCTCGCAAGTGGTGCAATTACCGAGAGTGAATTTGGTGTCAGTATATCAAGTGCTAGAACGGAGCTAATAAAAAAAGCTATAATAATCGAAGGTAAAACCCCTTTCTTCTTTAAAGAGACTGCTAGCGAGATGAGGGAAGTTATTAATGCGATCCAACTAAACTGATAAAGAGCATACTTTATCCAGACCTGATCAATAGTAGGCACAAAATAATCGTCTCCAATTAATGGCCTTATAATGCCAGGAAGCCCATCATCCGGAAGTAAGACTGAGTTTGCAGGATAATCAAATATTGGAGCTTGTGGTGTTTGATAATAGGTAAAAAGTGTCAGTAGGGTAGTGATTAGGAATATGATAGCAGATCTAAAAGAGACTGCTTCGGAAGAGCTAGCTTTCTTATTGAAACGCATATCACAGTAAGTTGATAGTACGGCTAGGACAGCAGAGATGATAATTGAATGTGCAAATAGCGGGCCCGCAAAAGCTCTATTCTTTAGAGCTAAATATGCGAACAACAGGACCCATAAAGTTGCACCACTTTTTAAATAGCGGGTAACTGTTAAGGCTATAAGAGGAGCGAGTGAAAAGATCCCTAAGATTATCGGATCATTTCCGTATAGCAGCATTAGAGACAGCGCTGATGATAATGCGATGAAGATAATAGAGCGAAGAGCGAAACCTCCAAATCCAGCCAGTAGTGCGATCCCAAATGCAAATATAGCAACACTTCTATGGTGAGATATCTGGCTAGTTTCTTTAGATAGAGCCTTCCAGGGGATTATTGAATTGCTTGGACCGTGTATCAGATACTCTGCTTTCTGTTGAGCTTCTGTAAGAGTACCTAAGCTTAGAGATGGAGTGCTTGATGGAAGGTGAGAAAGAAAGAGAAAACTAAAGCCCCAAGATAGAAGACCCAAAACAATCGCAGTTGATACGATATATGTTAGAGCTCTATTCTGTGCCAAGGGCTACCTCCATCGATATTAACCTCCTCGCCAACACGACAGTCTTCAATTTTAATTAAGCTCTGGCCACTCTCAATTGGATATGGAGAGATTTTGCAGTTATCACTCTCAAGGAAAGGCAGGTAATTAAATTTAATAACAGCTTCCTCGCTCTGCATAGTGAATGAAATACTGCTACGAGTTTGAGATTTGAGTTCAGCAGAACCACTTAAAATATAGCTTGGTTGCACTCCCAATCTTTCAAAGAATAGAAATCCAGCACCACGCCAGATCTCTTTGTATCTATCTCGATTTTCCAAGAAGTAGGAGCGCCATCTCTTCTCATGAGCAGCTACTATAGTAACGTTATAAAGATTAAAAAATTCCTCAATCCCTGAATCTCCTTTCTT
>CAZTER010000166.1:0-5029 GCA_964612045.1 uncultured Bdellovibrionales bacterium | reverse complement strand
GAAATGTCCTTGTTTGCTTTAAGTTTGCGAGAGCTTTTTCCTTAATTGCGGAGGCAGTCGGATCTCCAGGACACTTCTGGGCATGTTCTATGGCATCTTTATAAGCTTGAATTACTCCAGCTTGATACTGATATCGAAGTTGTAGGTAATCATTTGGATTGTTTAATCCAGCTCCAGATTCGTAGAATTTTACCATCAAGCGATGTCGCAAGAGCGCATGATCATATCTTACATAAGTGCTTGCTAGGTGAGCTGATGGTGTAGAATCTAAGAGGACCTCTGCATCAAATAGAAGATCTTCTGCACAGCTAGGATCTGTGTCTGCAATAATAGTTGCAGAGATTGTAACGGCAGAGGCAACTATTTCTTGGCCAAATGATGTAGCAATCCAAGGTCGTTTGGTATGAGTAATTCGCTCCATAACGGAGTCTGCAGCTATTTTAGCAAGCTTTCCCTCGCCAGCTTGGAAAAGTATCGATGCTACAACTGCTCCAAAATATGCCTCGGTGCAGATTACCCAATCAGGCTTTTCCTCTAATAGAAGACCCTCTGATCGTTGTTGTCCTGGAATATTACGAGTTAGAGCTACTAGCATTCGCTTGATGCTGATTGAAGAAGTCCGATCTTCATCTGCAGCAGGAGAAGATAATTTATAAGCAGATAAGACTATTTGTAGTAAATCCCGATTGTATTCTGGGGCGGCAAGATTCTTAAGAGAGTTGATCAAAGGACGAACTCCATCAGTTCGACCGAGAGCTAGGAGTAAGCCAGCTCGCAACAAGTTAGATTCGCTTTGAACAGTACGAAAGGCTTCGTCTATTTTATAGATATCTTGTTCGTTCTGAATTAAACCTAGGATCTCTGGCACCCATTCTAGCGACCCTGATAGAGTAGAAAGTCTTCGTTCAGCCTCTGATATTCTGCCATTTATGAAATCTCTTTTTGCTTCTTCAAATAGCTGTTGAGCTGCTTGGATTATGCTGCATGCAGTTAAAGCTGGGGAGTCCTTAGCAAAAGACCCTAGATTGCCCATCATCCAATCCAACGGTGTGATGTGATTTGAGCCGGTAGCATTTCGTCGAATCTTAGATTCTTCTTCGAGTGTAATAGCTGCAACTACTGGTAGTCCGCACATGAGATGAATTCTAGCTTCTGTATGTAGCCGATTGGCAATCATGTCAGCCACCGGTAGCTCCATCTGTTTCGCTTTGAATTCGATCTCTCTCAGTTTTTTATTCGCATTAATAATAAAATCACAAGAGTCAGAAGGGGCTTGGCAATAAAGGCGAAAAGATAAATCTGCCTCTATATCACCAGCTTGCAGTCTAACTAGGATCAGATTTGAGAGAGCTCTATGGAGAGAGTCGTAGTGCAGATCCTCTCGTTCGCTCTCTATTATTGGTGCTCCTTTAGATAGCTGTCCTTGTACATAGTAATAAAATTGTTCGATCTCTGGAGCATAAAAGGAATCTTCAGGAAGATCATTGCTTGGAAGTGTTTTGATGAAATTTGAGAAACTAACTAGTTCTTTTGGTAGGCGCGCGGCATGAGGAAACGATCCGTTAAGATCAGAGGTTGCTTCATCTCTTTGAGGGCCTAACTGCTCAAACATATATACTACGTTACGCCCGGGAAATATTAACGTCGTTTTGATTCTTAAAAAAGATCTTTTTAATACTTTAAAGCATAAATTTTATATTAACTGAGGAGGAAATAACCTCAGATTACTCTGAAGCCCATAATTCGAGATATTCAGGGTGGTACTGAGTATCTTCGTATATTCTCAATTTGCTCTTCAATTAGGGTGGCTAGTTGTTATCGTATATTTTGGCTTTTATAACGCCCCGTTTATACTCAAATAATCAGGAGCTTGAGAAAGTTCGCGATATTTCATATAGTTAAAGGCTACCGTTTTTATTCTCCCTTTACTAATGGAGCTGTAGCTCAGATGGCACGTATTACTGTTGAAGACTGTCTAACCAAAGAAAATAACAGATTCTCTCTCGTTCTTCTTGCGGCAAAGAGAGCTAAACAGCTTCTCAATGGATCGAAGCTTTTAGTTACTGAGTCAAAGAATAAATCTGTAGTGAGTGCTCTAAGAGAGATTGCTGCTGGAAAGGTCAGATTCATGAGCGCTGAGGAGGCTGCTATGGCAGCTGCTGAGGAGCAACGCGTTGAGGAAGAAAGACTCTCCGAGAGATCCGCACAGTCTGAAACAGTTTCATCTTCCCTTCCTTTTGCTGCATCGACTCGAAGCGAGTCTTCTGAGGCCGGAGCTCCTGCTAAGGCTTCTGATGATGAAGACGATGACGACGATGATGATGAGGTGACTCAGTCGGCAAATAGGTAAATTTTCTTGGTGGAGATCTGATGAGCTCCCCGGGTTTCGATAGGCTAGTAGCCGCTATCTCCAAGTATCATCCGGAGCCGGAACTCGACATCGTTCGAAAAGCCTATAACTTTGCAGAAAAGGCGCATAGTGGTCAAGTTAGAGCTTCTGGTGAGCCGTACTTTGTTCACATATTAGAGACTGCATTATTGGCAGCACAACTTAAAGTTGACCTTCCTACGATATGTGGAGCCTTATTACACGATACGATTGAAGATTGCGGGGTAACAACGGAAGAGATCTCACGTGAATTCGGTGATGAGATTGCCGAGATAGTTGATGGAGTTACTAAATTAACTCGGACAGAGTTCGAATCTCGTGAAGAGAGGCAAGCTGAAAATTTCCGCAAGATGTTGCTTGCGATGGCTAAAGATATTCGCGTTATCCTCGTTAAGTTGTGCGATCGTTTGCACAATATGAGAACTCTGCAGTACCAGCCAGAGGAGAAGCAGCGAAGGACAGCTTTAGAGACTCAGGAGATTTATGCTCCTTTAGCTAATAGACTTGGTATTCATTGGATTAAGTCAGAGCTTGAAGATAAATCGCTTCTTTATTTGAGACCTGAAATTCATAAATTAATTCAGGAGCGTTTTGAGCAGACCTCTAAGGAGCGCGACATCTATATTGGTGAGACTACAAAGCTTCTTCAGAAAACCTTAGGAGAAGCAGGAGTCTCAGCATCGATTTCTGGAAGAGCTAAACATTCCTACTCTATCTGGCAGAAGATGGAGCGTAATAATCTCTCCTTCGATGATATTTATGATCTACTTGGATTTCGCATAATAGTTCCGACATTGCGTGCTTGTTATGAAACTCTCGGTATTATTCATGCGATGTGGAAGCCGGTTCCAGGGCGCTTTAAAGATTATATCGCAGTTCCAAAACCTAACATGTACCAGTCTTTACATACCACTGTGATTGGGCCAGGAGGGCAGCGAATTGAGATTCAGATAAGAACTCCAGAGATGCATAGGATTGCAGAAGAAGGAATCGCAGCACATTGGAGATATAAAGAGCGTGAGAAAGCGGCTGCCCCAGAATTTGATCTACAATGGGTGCGAGATCTTGTAGAGACTCAACAGTACTTGAAGAATCCAGATGAATTTATTCAATCCGTAAAGAGCGAGCTTTTTCCAGAAGAGGTATTCGTTTTTACTCCTAAGGGAGATCTCCTGCGATTGTCGTATGGCTGTACGCCGGTAGATTTCGCATATTCTGTTCACACTGATGTTGGACATCGGACAACAGGCGCAAAGGTCAATGGACAGATAGTTCCACTTGATTACAAGTTGAGGAATGGTGATACGGTTGAAATTATTACCTCTAAGAGTCACGTTCCAAGTAAGGATTGGTTACGTTTTGTCCTGTCTTCCAAGGCTAAACAGAGAATTCGTGCATTCTTAAAGAGTGAAGAGCGTGCCAGAGCTATCGCTATTGGAATGGAGTTGCTGACTCGTGATTTAAGAAAGGTAAAACTTACCCTTAAAAAGTTAGAAAAAGAAGCGAAGCTTAGAGAGTTAGCAGAGGAGATGGGGCAGAAGAGCGAAGCTGATCTATATGCTGAAATCGGTTATGGAAAGATCTCAGTTGCGCGAGTAATTGCAAAACTTCTCCCTGAAGGCTCAGGTTTACAAGAACCAGATGCTGCTGCTCCTGAGACACCACTACAGAGAATCTTTGCGCGAGCAGCGCATGTTTCTAGGCAGCGTGTCGGAGTAAAAGTTAGTGGATTTGATGATATTGTAGTGCGCTTTGCAAAGTGTTGTGAGCCGTTACCTGGCGATCGCATTGTCGGCTTTATTACTAGAGGACGTGGAGTAACAATTCATTTCGCTGATTGTGCCCAGGTTTTAAATGCTGATCCTATGAGACGTGTTGAGGTAGGATGGGATACAGAAACTGAAGCGCCTCGTAAAGTAAGAGTCAGAATTCATTCTCAAGATCAGATGGGGTTACTTGCAAATGTAAGTAGAGCTATTACAGATATCGGAGCAAATATAATAAGCGCTCAGATTCGTACTACGGAGTTCGGAAAAGCTGTTAATTCATTTGAGATAGCAGTTAGAGATGCTAAGCACTTTGAGAGATTGAAGCGTGCTATAGAGATGGTGCCGGGAGTTATTAAGGTAGAGCGTGTTGGACAACTAACGATTCACGATGATTCTAAGGAAGATCGAGAGGACGATCAGGAACATGATTAATCATCACTTAAAATTAATTATCTCAGCACTAATGAGTCTCTTATTATTTGCTGATTTTGTGTTAGCTCAAGAAGGAATTTCGCCAGATAGTGCTATCGCATGGCGTAGTGGAGAAGAAGAAAGGCAGATCGCAGTCTATGCAGATACTAATGAAGCTGTGGTGTTTATAACCACAATTAGTATAGCTGTTGATCCTACAGAGTTCTTTTTATCTCTTAAGCCACAAGAGGGAACTGGATCTGGTTGCGTAGTCGATGTTGAGCGAGGTTTGATATTGACTAATCTGCACGTGGTGCAAAGTGCACAGCAAATTGAGGTGTCATTCGCCTCTGGTGAAACAAGAAGAGCTAGGAAATTAGGTGTGGACCCTGACACTGATATAGCAGTCCTTCAAATTCAAGATCCTCCTCCAAACTTAAAAGCTGTTTCCTTTGCTGAT
>CAZTER010000165.1:0-5033 GCA_964612045.1 uncultured Bdellovibrionales bacterium | reverse complement strand
CTAGTAAAAGATGGAGAACGAGACCCTAGTTATGTTGAGTTAGTTGAGTCTTGGAGATTGTTCTCAGACCAAGTAACTATCTGTGTTCCTCTAAGCGTTGGTTGTCCTAACCGCTGCTCAATGTGTGATTTAGGAGCATACTTTGGTGGGGACTTAGCACCTCAGCAGATTCTACATCTGCTAAATACAAACTTTATCCAGAACGTTGATATTCCAATTAAGGATTTTAAGTCCAAGTTAAAGATCTATCTTTTAGGTGGAGGTGATGCCCTTCTCTATAAAAATTTAGGAATTTTAATCGATTTACTGCTAGAGAACTTTCCTAATGCCCAACAGATCTATTCCTCAATTGGATTAAAGAATAGAAAAGTTTTTGATGAGCTATTAAAGCGCGCTGCTGTGAGTGATAGAGTCGGTTTTCAGTTTTCGCTGTGTTCGTTGGATTCAAAGAAGCGTGAAGCCTTTGTTGTTAGTGATTATCCTAAACTTACGGTTGATGAGTGTATTGAGTGGGCGAACGAGTTCTATAGAGTTACTAAGCGCAAAGCGCACCTCTCTATATTTATTGATAGAGAGGATAAGGTTGAAGATATTTTATCAACAGCTAAAGATAAACTATCGCCTAATGCTGTTCATATATCTTTAACAACACTTAGCCCTAGTTCGTTGCCATATTCTAAGGTTGGCGCAGATATTAGTGTTTATAATGAGACTTTAAACGGGTTATTAGCGTCAGGTTATTCGGCGCATATCTGTACAAACGACATTGATCCAGAAAACTCCGTATCATGCGGAGTTATGGAAGATATGGTGAGAGAAGGGAATAGGACGTTTTATAAATAATTTAGTTTGACACTTGCCCTGAACTTGTCGAATGGTTAGCGAACAAACGTACTTCGGGGACTTTAGTCCCCGAAGTACGTTTGTTGATTAATCGCAAATATTATTTAAGCCTAAATATCGTCGCACTCAGATCCGTAGGCTCATATCCCAACTGATTTAAATATGAGACAGCTTCTGCACATTTAGGGGAGCGTAATGCGAAGTCATCGATCATTAGATATGTTCCAGATTTTGAGATCTGGCGAAGGTTGTCGAGAATTACCCTTTGATAGTGTGGTTTAAAGAATCCTATAAAATTACGACACAGTACGAGGTCAGATAACCTATTTATTATCTGTTCTGTTCCAAGAAGGTCTCCAAATCTAAACGATATAACCTTCATTATCTCAGGATCTACTAAGTGATGGTCCTGTGGATTACAGACAGTATCGTGATTTTTAGAGTTCGGTATTCGGCTAGGAATCTTGCCGGATTGAATTAATGTTGAAAGCTCTGGATTAAGATCCACTCCAATAACAGAGAGCTCTTTTAGCTTTTGATCCTCAATTGCTAATTGGCATAGTGATAATACCTCAAGTCCAGTTGAGCATGGAGAGGAGAGTATCGTTGATCCAAGGGGTAGATCTTTAATGACCTTTTTTAGGGATATCTCTTCTTCTGCAGAAAACCGCATCCAATATGTTTCAGGAGTTACAAGATGCAGTCGTGTTATCTGAATTAATGAGAGCTTCTTTAAAACCTCATCATCAACATATGAATTAACTCTGAATGAAGAGATTAATCTTTCTTTTAACTCTTCCTCAGAAGTTGCGGAGTTAACTAAATCTAGAAGCTCTGTGATATACCGAGAAGTCGGGTCTAAAAGCTTCTGAGTAGAATTGATCTCGTTTAATAATATGCTTCTAGTCGAATAGTTCATACGTCACAGCTATCCGACAATATCAAAGGAATAATCAGTCGGAGCTGTAGTCTCTGGAAAAAGCATATCAATAATCATAGCCGCCACATTCTGCCCCTTCCCCTTGGCAGGAGCCATATGGATCCCAAGGCTTGGAAGTGTGTTTATCTCGCAGATATAAGAATTATCAGATGAGGCTTCTTTTACAGATGGAACTATAAAATCAATCGCAGCGTAAGGAAGGTTTGGATATATTTTAAGGACCTTTTTGCACATATCTACAAAACCATCAGATAGCTGGTCTGTACAATCTACTGATAAAGCTCCGGTGCCAACATTCGCGTTGCCACGAACTATAATAGTGGTGTCTTTACTTGGAATATCACTCAGCTTGTTCCCAGTTAGATCGAGGTGATGTGTCGTCTCGCTATCAACAGGAATAGGAGCAAGCCGTCTTATCCCTAGTTCGTTTAGTCTCTGAGCATTTTCCGCATCAATTAACTCTTTAATTGAACTGATTCCATCTCCGATAACATATGGCAGTTCTCGTGTTATTGCAGCGTACTTGCCTTGCCGAGTTATAAAGACTTTTAGGTCTTCACCATTGATATGTTTCTCAATTAGGAACGATGGAGATCCTTCGGACTTAAGAAGGACTGGAAGTATAGTATCTATCTCTTCATGCGAGTTGATATTAAGGAATACGTTTGTTCCATTACTTCCAATGCTGGGCTTTAGAACTACAGGGAACTCTAGGTAGTCTGCAAATTTATGTATGTAGCTTTCTTGTTTAGGCCAGAACTCTTCGCCTGGAATAAAAGGAAGAGAAGAAGCTTCTAGCAATTTTTTTACGATAGCCTTGTTACCTACAAGAGCACTGCAAGGTACTGACATCAATGAGGAATAGATATCAAGGATATATTCGGTATGTTCTTTGAAGGTTAATTTAACTGCCTCATATGTTGGATGAACTACTTCAGCTAAAATACCGCGACGTTCACACTCCCAAACAAAAAAATGTAGGTTCGATCTCAGGTTAGGAGTTGAAACTTTAAAGAACTCAGTCACGGTTAACGGCTCACTTAAAAAAGCAGTGATCTCACCTGTTTGAGTTACTATTGTAACCGCTTTTATTCAAGTGATTTTAGTATGTTACTTCAAGAATCTCATTTAGCATAATTATAATTATCACTTATTCTAATCGTGACTTCGTTGTTGTGCATAAGAATTTGTGAAGTGTTAAAATCTGCTGCTTTTCCACATATAAATATGCACAGTTAATTATGCACAGTGTAGCTGTAACTCCAACAAATCAACCTGATCCATCAGAGCTTCATTCGGCAGTTTCTGATTTCATAGTTTCAAATGATCCTGTTGCAGTTCTTAAATCCTGGAGAGAGTCTGGATTTATAGAAAGATATATTCCAGAGCTTGCAGCATGTTGGGGAGAGTTAGGAAAACAAGATCCCAAATGGCATCCAGAAGGCGATGTATGGACGCACACGTTAAAGGTCGTTAGTGGTATTACACACAGTAAAGATATAGTTCTTCGTTTGGCTACACTTTTTCATGACATCGGCAAACCAAGCACAATGAAGGTTTATGATGATGGCGCTATCTCTAATCATCATCATGACATGGTTGGTGCACAGATGTTCTGGAAAACGATCGGCCCACGTCTAGGTTTAGATAATCAACAGATTACTGATATTTCATGGCTTATCGAGAAGCACATGGTTATGCAGGTGATCAACATAGATGATAAAGTAAGTCCTGAAGCAAGAATTGAAATCCTAAAAGATCCTAGAATAAATCTCTTATTAGATCTTCATAGAGCCGATGTTACTGGCACAGATCTTCCACCAAAATTACAGAGAAATAACTACGATTATTGTAAGGCGCTTATCGCAAGGGGATTTGCATGAGTACGATGCAACCTCTAGTTGTTCCTGCTGCTGATGTTCCAAAGGAGCCAGAAGTTCTCACTCGGCAGCTTTGGAAAAAGCCTGAATCTATAATTATATATCAGTGTGCGCAGAATGATTTTATGGGATGCCTTCCTCCTGGAACATCACCAAAAACTCTTGTGCATATCGGTTATAGTGAAGCTGAACGTCTTTGTGGACCTTCTGGCAGCTTGATCGAATTTGTTGAGGCTTCATTAAAGACAGATCCAGATAAGGTCACTGTTGTTGTAATTAATGATCAACACGACCTTGTCAGAGATAAAGCACATCTTGATAGATACGGAATGCACGGAGTTCGTGGCACAAAGGGTGCAGAATTTGTCGGAGGCTTAGGCCCAAAGTTAGAAAGTCGACCAAATTCGTTAAGTATTGAAGGTGCAGATCTTAATGATTGTCATTCAAGTCAATTGCCACACATTCTAAAAAATCTTCTTGAAGGACGAGATTTAAAGGGTGTTAAGGTCGCAGTTGTCGGTACATGGACAGATTTTAAAGTTGCATTCTTAATCCGTGATTTAATCACTGAATTTGGTGCTGACCAGGTAGCTACATGTTCGTCATTAACTGCCTCTAATAGTATTCAACGACACTTCGCAGGTTTGCAGCAGCTAGAGCAATTAGGTGTAAAGGTATTTAACTCGCATGTTTCATTATTGCAGTGGTTAGATCCTGCCGTAGATTTATCTCTACCAGATGCACAGTTTGATAACTTTGAATTTGATGAACCGGGACGCTGTGCGGGAATCTTTTCTGAAGAGCAGTTAAAAGAGCGTGATATTCTAATCGGATTAAGTTTGGAAACTCTAGGAGATGAAAAGTTTGTACTTTCATCTCTAGGCGGTGGATTCTCTGGCTCTCAGGTCTTTCTTGCAAAAGGCGAGACACGAAACGTAGTAGTTAAAGTTGGAAATCGAGATGAGACTGCTAGGGAAAAATTCGGTAATGAGCGTATTGCTCAATCTATTAGAGGATATGCACCTAAAATTCTAGAGTATAGAGAAGGAGCTAGATTCTCAGTGATGATTCAGGAGCTTGCAAAGCCAGACTCTGCAACAGTTGAAGGTCCGATGAGCTTCCAAAAAGTTGCACAGAAGGATGATATCACTAGTGATGATGCTAAGCTTTTAGGTGAAGCATTAGACAAGATATTTAGACAGGCTTTCTTAGGCCCTTTAACAAACTATTCGGTTGCAACTTCAGATCTATTTAGAGACTACGGATTTGTAGATTTTAGCGGGCAACCACAATTTGTTAAATCCGTAATTCGTGGAGCAAGTATGCTTGCTCGCAGAAATGGATTTACTAGCCCTAAAGCACTCTTTGAC
>CAZTER010000164.1:0-5036 GCA_964612045.1 uncultured Bdellovibrionales bacterium | reverse complement strand
TTGCGAGGGAGAGATATCGCCGTATGTGTCGGGACAGGTGGAAATCTCGATGAGCTTATAAAATTAAGGGAGATCATTTTAAAGAAGGAATCTTCTGATGTCGTAAGCGCAAAAGAGCTAGATGAGATCTCAGATAAATTATTAGAGCTATCCTTTGAAGATCGGGTTAAGAAATTAGGACTACGTGAGGATAGGGCCGATGTAATTGTTCCAGCTTCGATAGTCTTGCAGGCTATTTTAAAGCATGCAGATGTAAAGCATCTTACAATTCCACGAGTTGGCTTAAAGGAGGGGATTTTACTCGATGTTTTAGGTGATGGGAAAAGGCACTCTCCCGATAAATATCGTAAGCAGTTGTTAGCCTTTGTTAAAGAACTTGGTGCAAGATTTGATATAGATTCTGAACATGCCAGCGTCGTCCAGAGATTATCAAGAGAGCTATTTGAAAAGCTTCGTACCTTACACCGCTTCGATGAAGAAGCAGAGATGCTTCTTGAAGTAGCAGCGTACTTACATGATATTGGATATGCAATAAATCTTAATGATCACCATCTCCATGGTGCATATATAATTAGAGCTACTCCATTCGTTGGGCTAACTGAGAAGCAGAGAAATATTGTAGCTCTGTTAATTAGATTTCACAGAAAGGGGACTCCGAAGGGAGACCATCCAGAATTAGCTGAATACAATAAAGAAGAAAAGGAGCGGATCGCTGGATTATCAGCAATTTTGCGCATTGCTGAAGCTCTTGATAAAAGTCATTCAGGTGTTGTTAAGAAGATGGAGGTCGAGCGTGGCCGCGATAAGGTTATCCTTCATTTACATGGTGAGGGTGATTTTGTTTTAGAGAGATGGGCTGTCACTGCAAAGGGAGAACTCTTTCAAAAGGTCTTTGATAAAGAGATAAGGGTAGCAGAGTAAATTATGGATAAAAACGATAAGAATATTGCGGGAAAACTAATAGCGGTTGAAGGACTAGATGGTTCTGGTAAATCTACACAGATTGCTTTGCTGCGCAGATGGTTAGAGTTAGAGAATTATAAGGTATTTTTCACAGAATGGAACTCTTCTGCTGTAGTAAAAAAGGTTACAAAAAAAGGGAAAGAAGAGAGATCTTTAACCCCCACAACGTTCTCTCTAATTCATTGTACAGATTTTGCTGATAGATATGAGAGGCAGATAGTTCCGCTTCTTCATGCCGGATATTTGGTTCTTGCTGATCGGTACGTTTTTACAGCTTTTGCGAGAGATGCTGTGCGAGGTTGTGATCGTGTTTGGCTAAGAAAATTGTATAGCTTTGCTAGATTACCCGACATTACATTCTTCTTTAACGTTCCACTAAACGTAGCCTTAGATAGAATTCTCTCTTCCAGGCCAGAATTAAAATATCATGAAGCAGGGATGGATCTAGAATTGTCTGAGGATCCATATGAGAGTTTTAGAATATTTCAAGGAAGAATCTACGACGAGTATAAGCGCATGTGGAAAGAGTTCCATTTTGCCGTTATTAATGCAGAGCTTCCACCAGAGGAGCAACAGCAAGCCATGCGTGCTGTTATTCGCCAAAAAATGAACTTAGATCATTTTAAGAAGAGATCTCCATGGCGTTCCGGTTTGAGGATTGGTTAAAGGCCTTATGAAGAAAAATATTAAGAAGAAAGAATCAAAAGCTACTAAATCTAGCTCTATGCATTTCTATGGCAAAGGTATTCCAGGTGTAGATACTAAGGAGCTCAGAGGTAAATTAATAGTAGTTGAAGGCGGCGATGGAGCTGGTCGCACAACACAGATAATTCTCCTTAAAGAATGGTTAGAGCGCCTTGGGTATCCTGTGACTGAAGTTGGGCTACGCCAATCAGAGTTAATGGGTAAAGAATTAATGGAGATTATGAAGGGCAATATGTTGTGCCCTCTAACGCTAAGTTTATTTTATATGACTGATTTCGCTGATCAGTTAGAGAATACTATTTTCCCAGCATTGCGTGCTGGATTCGTAGTTCTTGCGGATAGGTATATCTATACCTTAATGGCTCGTCATATAGTGCGCTCTGTTAGTAAGGATTGGTTAAAAGAGGTGTGTGGAATTGCGCTAATTCCAAATCAGGTTTTCTATATTAAAGCAAAGCCACAAACATTGGCTGAAAGAACCTTTCAAAAGAGTGGTAACTTAGATTTTTGGGAATCTGGAATGGATATTGAACGCTCCGATGATATCTATAGGTGTTTCATAAAGTATCAGAGGGCGTTGTCTCATGAATTTGATGCAATGGCGAAAAGTTATAAGTTTATAACTGTAAATGGAGAAAAGGATGCTCTCTCAGTACATGCAGAGATTGTTTCCTCTGTGAGAAGCATTCTTAAGAGTCCTGCTATTCCATCGATTGCTGATGCTGTTATGGTAACAAAGGTAGAGAAACCTAGAACTAGCAATAAGAGATAAGTAGCAAGAGATATTGAGCTACTTTTTGTTCTGCCACTTTTCTCTAATATATGGGCCTCTGCCTGAGCCTTCTTTGTATCTATTATAGTGATCGCTTTGTTTCAAATAGTAATCTTGGTGCTCTTCTTCAGCTGGATAAAAGTGAGATCTTGGAAGAATCTTTGTAACTATTGGACTGTTGAATTTTCCTGACATTTCTAAGTCTTTTTTAGATGTCTCTGCCTGTTCTTTCTCAGCTTGTGATGAATAAAATACTGCAGTTTGGTACTGAGACCCTCTGTCAGCAAATTGCCCATCTGCTTGAGTCGGATTTATGTTCTTCCAGAAGACGTCTATTAGTTTTTCAAAGCTTACTTTGCTTGGATCGTAAACCACCTTGATAGCTTCATAATGGCCAGTTTTGCCTGATGAGATTGAATAGTAGGTCGGGTTTTTAGTATGTCCACCAGTATATCCAACGATTGTTTCTAAAACACCCGCAGTCTTATCGAAAGCTGGTTCAAGGCACCAAAAACAAACGCCCGCAAATATTGCAAAATGATTATTTTCTTCACTCAAGATAGTAGACCTTTAAATAAAAGAAAAAATAAAAAAGAATAAAATGCCTACGCCAATACGCAATAGCGACATATTAACCTCCCGTTTTTTAGATCTAAACATCTGCGAATTTGTTAGATACTAAGATAAGCAATCCTCCTATTTTATCATTGGATCTGTGCGAACAACCATATATCCGGGGATAAAAATCTTCTTTCCTTTCTCAGGAGTTACCCCTGCAAAGTCTCCATTAAGACGCGCAATTCTCCCTGCATTACTTGCATCGTTAGTGTACCAATTAGCAAGACTTTCCCAACTTTGATTGCCATCTGCAATAATATTTACATCTATAGGTAAAGAGGGATTTTTAGCTTGTGGCAAACGTTCTGGAGTAAGTGAAGCAATTGTTGTTGGAGTGAGCGATGCAATATCTGGAGTAATTGTTAGTCCTACTATAGGTGTGATAGCTGATTTGGCACTACCTTCCTCTTTGTTAATATTCTGAAACTGCTCCGGGGTTAATATAAAGCTTCCTTTATTGGTAGATACAGAAAGCTGAGAAAGATCTGTAGCTTCAATCTTGAAAGGTCCCTCAGCTATCCAATCTTCGTTTGCTCGTACTAATGAGAAATACACACCACCTTCGGGATAAAACATCTTGATAGTGGGAGCAGAAAGGTACTCAGATTCAATCTTAATAGCTGCTGGTGCTCCTTGGTGATTAAGGAAGTTGTAAAAAAGTGGGCTTGAACTTGCAATCTCTGCAATGACTAGGTTCGGACCTAGGTATGGGTTGTCTCCACTAAGAAAAAGTAGCCCACGATCAGCTAGCGGTCTAGCTAACTGAGGGAGGTCGTTTGTAGCTGAGCACCCATTTAAAATAGAGATGATTGTTGTGATGAGGAGTATTCTGTGAAATATCTCGCGGAACTTGTTGTAGTTTGATATTAAAAGTTCAGGTGTTGCCATCTATTATATTTTAATCCGTTAGTATCGTTTTTACTAGTTTTTGGTTATTAGCTCATGAATACTGAACTAAATCAGATCTCCGTAAGTTTTTCTACAAAGAAATTTCTAAAATATCTCCTTATTTTAATACTTTCATCGGTCGTTGGGTGTAATTCATCAACTATAGAGGATGCTATTGATGTTATTGATGAGCCAGATCGAAAAACCATAGATGTAAGTAAGTTAGGGTTAAATGCCTTTGTTAACGATTCTCGCTTTGGAACGGCTAATCAGCAGCTACTAGAAGTTCGAGATACTCTAAAGATAAATCATGTTAGATTACTATTTAATTGGGATGATGCTTCTCATCCCTCTGCTTCTGTGGCTCCTAACTTCTCTTTTGTTGATAACGTTGTTTCCGCTATTCCAGATGGAATGTCAGCCATAATTGTCTTAACTGCCATGCCTTCATGGATGAGAAGTAGTCAGAATTGGATTAATGGGAATCCAAGGGCAACTTTTGTAGAGCGTTGGGTGAAGCCGATTTCTAGAAGATTTAAAGACTCTTCGAGAATTGCAGGATGGGAGATCTGGAACGAACCGAATATGGTGACATCAGATAATTCACTAATGGGATTTGTTGAGAGTCCTGAGAATTATGTTGAAATGTTAGCTATGGCTTTTAATGTCGTTAAAGATGTTGATCCAGATGCACTAGTAATTACAGCTGCTACAACAGCGATTAACCAAAATTATCCTGAGTCACTGGATTATAATCGTAAGATGCGTGATGCCGGAGCTATCGAATTTACCGATAAATGGAATGTCCATTATTACGGCAAGCAGTTTGAGAATGTGGTTCGTCCTAACGGAGTTAGTAGCTTTCTAAATGGTTTATCAAAAGGAATTTTGGTAACAGAGTCAGGAGCTCAAGGAATTGCTGAGCAATTAGCGTATGGTGAAAAAGTTTGGCCATATCTTCTCGAGAAAATTCCAGGAATTGAACGGATATATATTTATCAGTTTACAGAAGATAGCTCGCCAGCAAATACTTATGGATTGAAGAATCCATCAAGGGAGAATCCTGTTTCAGATTTATATGAACATCTTA
>CAZTER010000163.1:0-5037 GCA_964612045.1 uncultured Bdellovibrionales bacterium | reverse complement strand
TGATGTAGATGCTGTAGCTGGTGGGTTACGAAAAGCACTTGCCGCTAAGGTTTCTCAAGCTAAAGGATCCATCGCAAAATCAGAGGATGCGCTTCGTCATTATTCTGAAGTTTTTGCCGGAGTAGTCGCAAAGTATCCTGGACGCGGAGGAGATGTGTTTAATCCAGGCGAGGAATTTCAGCCTGAAGAGAAGATATCAGAAGCAAAGCGTTCCTTAAGCGCTAAAGATTATGACCAAGCTAAAAAATTAGGAGATCAAGCGCAGGGAGAGATCTTAACACGAGTTAGATTACTAACTGATTATAGCTCTGCTGAGGCGCGCTTCAGTTCGGCTACGGCAACACTTAAAGGAGCGACAGACTCCCCTTTTATATTTGTTGTCGGAGATAGACTTAAGAATGCAGAGACTAAGCTCGCGCAAGCTCAAGGAGAATGGAAGAGGGGCGAGGCTACGTTTAGTACAACACTAGCAGCTCTAGAGCGAGAAGTTGTCGAAATTTCAGGCGCCTTAGTTAATGGCAAAAAGGTTTATGAGAAGGATGCAGATCGTATCGCTGATATAAAAGATGAGTTGGCGATCTTAAATGATTCTCCATTTAAGGAGGATATTAAAGATGAGCTACACCTTACCTCTGAAAATTTAACTAGAGCAGAAGAAGGTTGGAAACAAAAGAGCCAAGCATACCCACAGTTATTGCAAGAGACAGAGCAATCAGTTGAAGGATTAAAAACAAAGGTAGCTGAGCTTGAAGCAGCGGAGATCGCTGCTAATCGTGGTAAGAATATTGCTTTATCAATCTCTGGATTGTTTGCCTTGATCGGTCTAGGTGGTGTTGGTTTCAGGATGCGACGTGTTGGATTAATAGCAGCACGAGCGAAGACTAAATTTGCTGAGTTAGAAGGTGCTTTTAAAAAGAGAGAAGAAGGACTGTCTCTATTAGAGCGTATGCAGGAGCGAGCTCTATTAAAAGATGGACAGGTTGTTCAGTTTGAAAATGGTAGTGAGACTGAGAAGAAGGCGAGAGCGGCTTCCGAAGCAGTTGCTAATCTTCAATTGATGCAGGTTGCAGCACATAGTGAGATCTTAGCTCAAGCCTCTGAGTTGTTGAAAAAGGGTGGAGTTGTTAACGGTAAAAATTTCGAATCTGCTCTTAGGATCATGACTGATGAAGCAGTAGAATTTTCAGATGAAAATAGAGCTCAACTAGAAGAAGCCCTTAGCTTAAAGCGACAAGGAATGGATGCTTTATCTGTTCCTTTGGCAGAGCTAGGAACATTTTCAATGTCTTTACCTGAGATAGATGAGCGCGCCACAAAGTTAGCTCAAGTTGCGACTTCTAGCTTACAGTCCATTATTGATGCTAGAGAAGGGATCGCTACCGGATTGGGCTCTATCAAATCCATTGCACAGGGATTGAGTGCACGGATTGAAGCGATTAATACAGAGTCGGCGCAATGTAAATTTTGGCCTGGAGAGTTCAATTTAGGAGATCCAAAAGGTTTGCTAGCTCAAGTAGAGAGGCTAGTTCCTGCATTAGAGAGTGAAGCTACCCAAGATCCTGTGGCAGTTTGGCAGGAGTTTAAGGATACTCAGGCGCTATTTACGGCACTTGATCAACTCCTAGCTACTGCTGAGAGTATCCGAAAAGAAGAGATCCCTTCAATCGGGGAAACAAAAGCCGCTCTAGGTAAAGCTGGTATAAGCTGTGAGTGGATTGATAGTTCTGTTCAAGCTTCCTCTAAGCATTTCACAAAGGTCTTCTCAGCTATCTGTTCAGAGATCGGAGCGCAAGGAGATTTAGATCTTGAAGAGCTGCAGGGCGAGTTATGTATCTTCACAGAGAATCAAAACTTGAAGGAGAGAGTTGCCAAGGCTAAGGAGATCCTTGCCTCTATTGATTCTAGATTGCCGCAAGCAATCTCAGAGGCTCAAGCTAATGTTGAGAGAGTTCGTGCTCTCGTTGTATCTGAAACTAAAGTAGAAGCAAGTAGCTGTCTTAAAGAGGCAGATCTTAATCCAGACCAGATATTTGGAACCTTTAAGGGATTGTTTCAAGAGGTGAAGACCGCGCTTGCTGATGAGGACTTTAATTCTGCTAAAGAAGCACTAGAAAAAATTGATGGTGGAATTAAGAGAGTAGGGGAGATCTGCGCACAAACAGAGAAGCATTTAGCTACATATAAAAAGAATATTAATCTCGCAGCAACAGCTATCGGAGATCTTGAAGCGAAGCTACCAGAGAGAGAGAAAGTGTTAAATGATCTTCTCTCGAAATATTCAGAGGATACTTTTAAGCTAGGTGCCGATGTCGTTGAGTTTGAAGGGCATGATGGAACCGTTGCTAATAACGTCTCTGAGATAACAGAGCTATTAGCTACTGCGCATGAACATCATCAGACGGCTGTTGCGGCTTTTGCTAGTGGACATGTTTATGCAGCAGTTCAAGCCTTAGTCGAATTAGGAAAGGTTACTGATTCCTGTGTAGTTAGGTTTCGAGAGATCTCGTACGTAGAAGGTGCAGTTAATCGAGATCTTGCAGAGATCGAGAAGGGGAGAGAAAAGGTTTCTAAGCAGCTTGAAGACCTAACTATGAGAGCTACAAATTTTAGAGTAAGCGCTGAGACAGTAGATAATCTCCGTAAAGTTTCAGAATCTGCCAGCCAGTATCTAGGAGCAAAGCGTTCTCGTGCAAAGGTTAACCCATTCACAATATTAGATGGACTAAAGAGTGCTAATAGAGATCTAAAGTCTATAGATACAGCGATTAAAGAGGATATCGCTGAACATGGTGAGGCATTAAAAGCAGTCGGTGCTGTTAATGAAGCTTTGCAGAGGTTAGAGCGCGCTGTTGCAACTGCCCAGGGAGACACTCTTCCTGATGGAGCTAGTTTAGCAACTTGTCAGAGAGAACTTCCCTCTCTAAGACGAGAGGCGCAATCATTTGACGCCATGATTAGAAGGGAAGAGCGTCAAGATTGGGCTGATATAGAGACGCGTGCAGACAAGTTAGCCGCTAAGATTGAGCGCGTCTGTGAGGGGTTAGATCAGGAGATGGAGGAGGCAGATGAGGCTTCTTCTGCTTTAAAATCTGCAATCACTTCAGTTAATAAAGCAGCCAGCTGGGTTGGATCTTATAAAGTTACAATTCAAGGGGAGCCTGGAAAGAGTGAGTTGGCTGAGGCGAGAACTTTCTTGCAGGCTGGAAGATTTGTAGAGGCCCTTGCTGCTGCAAAAGCTGCAAAGGATCTAGCTTCCAAGGCAGTAAAGAACGCAGAGGCTCGTGTTTCTAGAGAAAGAGCGAAGAGAGCTGAAGCTGCTGACAGGAGAGCGAATTCAAGACGTCGTGAAAGTAGTGGCGGAGATTACTCTTCTTCGTTCCCTGATCTGCCATCGGTGATTATTTTTAATGGTGGAGGATCTGGAGGTTCTAGTGGTGGAGGAGGTGGAATGCCGTCACCGTCACTCCCTGATATAGATTTTAGCGGAGTTAGTGATGCTGTAAGTGGAGCAGTCTCAAACTTAGGAGAGGGGCTCGGAGATATTGTTTCTGGAGCAACCTCAGACTGGTGATAATTCTATGATGTAAGGATTTAGATCTGTAAATTGATAAGTTCTAAATTCAATAGATAAAAAAAGGGGACGATATCGTCCCCTTTTTCATTAAGATGTTTATCTCTTAATTATTTTAGTGTCTGGTTGCATTTACCCTTAACACTTCCGTAGCATCGTCCAGCATCTGGAACTTCTACGCAGGTTGTTCCCTTAAGCTTGAAAAATACTGTTGGAGAGCCGGTATTCTTTACTGCAGTTCTTCTGAGAGCTCGAGTGTTCATCGTGCAACGATATCTTCCACCGGAATGACCGTGAGCAGAAGCCCATGGACATGATCCAATCTTCTTTCCCTTCTTATCGAATATAGTAGTTGTTCCCTTTGAGGAGACATTTCTATTCATGATTAATGTTGGTTCATCACGATAGCCGATAAGAGGAGTTCCTACTCCACCACTTCTTAAAGGAGCTGAGTTCTTGTAGATAAAAAGACCACCCTTAGTTACATCTTGAGTTGTCTTACATGCGGCAAAGTTTGCTTTCTTTTTGTTCTTAGAAGCAGCCATTGCAGAGTCTTCGATCAGTAGCAGGCCCAAGGCGCAGGAAGCTGCGACCATAAGTCTAAAAGTCTTATTCATAATTTCCCCCAATAAAACCGGAATGGAGAGCAGAACCTTTTGGCCGCCCTTTAAACGGTCACTTTTTATCTAGTAACTCACTGTTATGATAACCGCAAGTGTATGAACGAAAGTATCGAATGTATATACTATAAAAAGCCCTTCTGAGTTCTAATATAAGAAGGTTTTAAGGCCTAAGCCCTAATGGAAATTGTTATATATTTATTAAACCTATGTATCTAATAGGTATCTCATGAAGTTTGGTGTTACTGCCCTTAAGGAGCAACAGTTGTTGCAGCGGATGGAAGATCTCGGAATAAGAGAGTCTGACATTCAAGAGCGTTTTGTGAAAGGTTCAGGATCTGGTGGGCAGAAGATTAATAAATCATCGACCTGTGTCTATCTAAGACATGTACCAACTGGAATTGAGGTTAAGTGTCAGCGAGAAAGATCTCAGTCTATTAATCGATATATAGCTCGTAGAGAGTTATGTGATCGGATAGAGGCTCGTAAGACCGGCGAAGTTCAAAGGGTAGATCGCGAGATATCTAAGATCCGCAGACAGAAGAGTGCGCGTTCGCGCAAAACTAAGAGAAAGATGATGCGTGATAAGTTGCATCGATCTGGAATTAAGGGAGCACGTGGGAGTGTTGGATCTGATAATGATTAGATGTACTAAGGGGACTAAAGTCCCCACTCCAAATTCAAAGTTTCAGCTATCAAATTAAAGTTCCCTCATAAGGTTTGTCGTAATAAGTATCTTAGTTATGGAGTGGGGACTTTAGTCCCCGTAGGGAAGAATTTATTTGTATGGGTAATAAAAAAATAAGTGACATCTACTTTGATAATCTTCTTTCAACACGGTTGTTG
>CAZTER010000162.1:0-5111 GCA_964612045.1 uncultured Bdellovibrionales bacterium | reverse complement strand
AGTTTTTGGAACTCAAAGTGCATCGATGGTAGTGGTACTGGGACTAAAGTCCCAGCTCCAGACTAAAACCCCAGCTCCATTCATCGCTCCAAGTTGAACTAACTATATAAGAGTTTGGTTCAAACTGCGCGCTGCAATAGATCATCTGGAACTTCGATCTTCAGCTTACGTGCAATGCGCATTCCGTAATCTGGATCAGCTCTGAAGAAGTGGCACAACATCCGTTGTTGAACCTCTGGCCTCGCCTGGCCTAGTCCTGATGATATGCGAGATGTTAACCTATCTCTATGTGCTTCATCGAACATACGGAATAAGTTACCAGCTTGAGTATAGTCATCGTGGTCTATGCTGTTGTCATACCGAGAAACAACAGTATCTCCTAAATTCCATGCTGGTTCTGCGTAGCTTGAGTTTGGAGTTGGAGCACCGACAATACTATTTGGCAGGTAGTTAGGTGCAGACCCAGCTGCTCCGTCATACAAAGCTCCATCTCGCATGTAGTTCATTACTGGACAGCGCGGACGATTGACAGGCACCTGTTGGTGATTAACACCGAGCCTGTGCAGATGTGTATCCGCATAACTCATTAGTCGAGCTTGGAGAACTTTATCTGGGCTTGGTCCGATTCCAGGAACAAATGCACTCGGTTTAAATGCAGCTTGCTCTACCTCAGCAAAGTAATTTTCAGGATTCTTATTTAGCTCGAGTAAACCGATCTCTATCAGAGGAAATTCGGCATGTGGCCATACTTTGGTTAGGTCAAATGGATTCCACCTAAATTCATTTCCCTGTGCTTGAGTCATAACTTGGATATAAACTTTCCACTGCGGGAAGTTTCCACTCTGAATTGCTTCAAATAGATCTCTTTGATGACTTTCTCGATCACTACCGATCGTTCCTGCTGCTTCATCATCACTAAGATTTTTAATCCCAGTTACTGTTTTAAAGTGAAATTTACACCACACCCGTTCTCCAACTTCATTTACAAGAGAGTATGTATGGCTTCCGTAACCATTCATGTGACGATAGCTCGCAGGAATTCCCCTATCAGAGAATAGAATAGTAATCTGATGTAAAGCCTCAGGGGAAAGAGACCAGAAATCCCACTGCATATCTTGATTACGCAGATTATTTTGAGGATGTCTCTTCTGAGTATGAATGAACATCTGGAACTTGTATGGGTCACGAATAAAGAAAACCGGGGTATTATTACCGACAAGATCCCAATTACCCTCTTCAGTGTAGAATTTTACAGCGAATCCGCGTACGTCACGCTCTGCATCAGCGGCACCACGCTCACCTGCTACGGTTGAAAATCTTAAGAAAAGATCTGTTTTCTTTCCTGCTTCATTCAAGAATGCAGCTCTCGTGTACTTTGTGGGAGGATTAGTGACTGTAAAGGTGCCATAAGCTCCAGACCCCTTGGCATGGACAACTCTCTCGGGAATTCTCTCACGGTTAAAATGCTGCATCTGCTCAAGGAGTTGAACATCTTGCATTAGAATAGGACCACGTGGTCCAGCAGTTAAAACGTTCTGTTGTGAGATAGGGCAGCCACTATTTGTAGTAAGATTTTTTTCTTTCATCGATCCTCTTAAAAGCTCGTAAATCAACGAGAGAAAAGATGCCGGATTACCTTTGATTTGTACAATTAATTAATATTATTATATTGATAAGATATGCTTATCAATAAACTAGACTCCCTATCACTCAGAGACCTTAGAGCCGTACTCCATCTCTTGGAGACAAAAAATTTCCATCGCGCCGCAGCAAAATGCTCAGTTAGTCAACCTGCTCTTTCCTCAATCATCAAGAAGGTCGAGAACCTATTAGAGATAAAATTATTCGACCGAAGCTCGCGCACATGCATACCAACTGCTGAAGGGAAAAGGATCGGAGAATCAATTCGAGAGATCTTAATTAAAGCTACTGCACTTATAGAAAAGCAAGACCGCCCTCCCCTTAGCACTAAGCTCCGCCTAGGATTTATTCCAACAATAGGTCCGTTTATTCTTCCAAAATTATTACCTAGCTTATTAAAATCATATCCATCACTTGAGCTTTCTTTTTCAGAGGCCAGAACAGACGAACTCCTTACACTTGTCAGCGAAGGAAACTTAGATGGAGCTGTTATTGCGTTACCATCTAACTCTCCGAAGCTTGCGGAATTTCCATTATTCCAAGATCGCTTAGTGTTAGCCGTTAATGGTAGTGACTCTTTAGCTAAAAGAAAGAGAATCTCTGCAGACAATCTAGATCCTAAAAAACTATTAATCATGGAACAGGGACATTGCTTAAGGTCACAATCATTACAGGTGTGTTCAGGCTTTGAAGGTGATGCAAAAACAGTATTTTCAACTGGATTAGATACTGTTCTTTTTATGATTGAATCAGGTGCAGGCTATTCGATAGTTCCATTATTAGCGGTAAAAAATAATCTAAGATTAAAAAAATCCAAGATTAAGATCGTTGAATTTAAAGCTCCTACGCCGTTCCGTACTATTGGAATTATAGCACGGAGAGACTCCCGTCTTTATAATGACATTGAAGAGCTCTCCAGATTTATTAAGGAGAGCTCTTCTCTAGTGGATCTCGAGTAATCACTGTCCACTATCTGATAGACAACTATCTGAATGAACAACTCATACTCTTATTAATAAGCAACCATTATCTTGGTTTCTTTTAGAGTAGGATTATTTCGATGCAATGGAACATCCGTAAATATTCCGTATTCCACTGGATGATTTATACGAGTCGAATCTTCCCCTCTCATAAAGAGAAGAGAATCTAACTCATATCGACTCATTGTTTCGTCGAATGCGAATATGCCAGCTTTGTCACAGAGTCCATTTGGAACAACCGCTCTAACAAATGCATTAAGTCCCTTCAATACATTCAAGGTCGTCATTGAGTTACATTGGGAATTAACAAAGCTGTAAGCTTCTGTTGTTCCTAAATTAGTCATCGCTGTTAAGGCTAATCCGCGTGGCTTTACTGGATAGTCTTTAGAATTAACAACTCGCTTTAATAGATCAAACGCATCATCTGGATGTGTAAGGTCTACTGCTGAAACAAAGGTGCTTACTATAGAACCTTCTGCTAGCGGCATCGCTTCAATTATTCCAAGTGCCTTATTTAGCGTCTCTGATAAACCACCCGCGTTTACACTCTTGATGAATTTAGCTACACGAACTATCTCGCTTAGATATACCTCTAAACTTGTCATGACCTCAGGCCCAACAATTGGAAGTTTATCGCCGTCAGCAATCATCCGCTCCAACTTACCGACTCCTTCAGAGATCAACTTTAAGCAGTGTTCCGGATTTAACCTTCCAACGATATCAACTGCCAAAGCAGTTTGTTCCTTTGAGGCTGTGCTCCACTGAAACAACCCTGTTGGATTTGATACAACGCTAGAGAGCTCACCTAAAGTAGTTGGATCTGAATATCCGACTAAAGATGGAATCTTACTAAGTGCAGAGAATCCATCTCTTGAAAGAGAACCACTCTGCCAAGCCTTAGTAACCTCATCAGCAAGAACTCCCTTAAGTAGCTCTTTTCGTGACTCAGATGGATTCGTCAAAAAGAGTTTAATTAACTTATCGCGAGAAAGAACCTTCGACATGATCTGATCTGCATAATCGCTGTCTTGAGAATCTAAAAGTGGCGCAATAAATCCATCTAGCTCGTCCTTTAACTCTTCAGTCCCACCTATAGAGCTAGAGACAGTTGGATATCTAGATAAAATTGCATCAACTAAGCTGTCATCTAATTTGATTTCAGCATCTTTACCACTCGAAGCAAGTTCGGCAGCCGTTGATAGTGCTTTTCTAATATATCCTTTAACTTCAACTAAGGCTGGGTCTTCACCATTAACGATCTGTGAGAGACGGGTAGCATATCTTTCAACGACCTCAAGGGCATCTGGAGTTCCGAGCTCAAATAGAACTTCAATAGCTCTCCTTCTTACATCACGGTCAATCAGAGAGAAATCTGTAAAGCCGATCTCACACCTCATGGAAGAAGGAAGAGATCTAAGTTTTAGAAGAGCGACATCTTCCTCAGAGGTTTCTGCCATCTGAGCCATTACTGCTAAGGTAGCATCGATTACCTTTTCATTTCCTGAGGGAGTCGAGATATGAAAGTGTTGAATATCAACTGGAGCTGATTCTGCAGCAGGATCATTCGAGACAACAGCTCTGAAATGAGATAATTTTTTCGTCTCTGCGATACTTCCTAAAAGAAAACTTTCTAGATAGCTAAGCGTTCCAGCTGGTAATAGATCACCTCTATTTGCTACTCCATCTAAGATTGCAATACGGTAAGCATCAGAAAACTTACCACTGCGGTCTCCAAGGTCATCGAGAACATCACAATTTTTAACAACAACTGGATCTAATCCTTGCAAATCACTATCGCTTGGGACCTCCGGCTTATCTTCTCTTTGAACAACAACTCGAGAACTTCCGTTTTTAGCAATAACTGTATCCATAAACTCTCTTAAACAACGATAAATTGGGCTATACATTATAGTCCCGGCATAAAACCTAATCAAATCGTTGATTTCTATCGGTTTATTCTTGCTGAAATTGAAACAGCGATCTCTTTTGCCTGCTTTCTAAGTTCACGAGCAGCAGTAGATTCTAGGAACTCGCCACGACGTAAAGAACCTAATGTATAGATAGATCCATCTTCCAACATTTCTGTTTTAGAAACTAACTCTCCAGAGTTAGTACACTGAAGTCCCATCCTTAACTGGTCTGGAAGAGCAAGGCCTGTATCAAGCATTGAATTAACTAGTTGTGACGTAGTGCGGGTGATATCGCTCCATAGTCCGAGACAGTTAAAGATAGCACCGACCTTCTCATCAGAGATTTGCGATCTGTAACGGGTAGAAAGCTCAAAAGTTCCTTCTTCCTTTGTAGCTGAGAGAACCCGTCCTCGCTTGATTATCAAGCGTCCATTATTTTTTAATCTCTGAATTGCATCAAAACTTTCTGCTGGAACTCTGTGTCTATGAATATCCCAAAACGGTCTAAGGTGACGGAAGAAAGCTTTCTGTTCTATTATAGATAGAGATCCCCAAATCTTTGTAGTTGGCTCTCTTAAAG
>CAZTER010000161.1:0-5116 GCA_964612045.1 uncultured Bdellovibrionales bacterium | reverse complement strand
TCATATTCTTTTACTTTTTTTTTATCTGCGCTAGCGTGCAGCTAGAGTATTTTACCCACTAAGTTGTCTTTCGGTTGTTTCATGAAAAATTCGGGTGATTTTGATAGTATTTTAATAGCTTCATTTGGCGGGCCTAACTGCTCAGAAGACGTTATTCCATTCTTAGAGAATGTATTGCGTGGACGCAATGTACCTCGAGCACGATTAGAGGCTGTGGCTGAGCACTATTACCACTTTGGCGGAAAGAGTCCTATAAATGAGCAAAATTTAGCCCTTATAGAAGCGTTAAAGGCGATATTAGAAACGAAGGGTCCAAATCTTCCGATCTATTTTGGCAACAGAAATTGGAACCCACTTTTTAGCGAAACATTGCTACAGATGAAGCGAGATGGGAGGAAGAACGCACTTACCTTTTTTACCTCTGTATTTAGCTCTTATTCTGGCTGCAGACAGTATCGAGAGAACTTGGCATTAGCTCAGGCTGAGATAGGCGATACAGCCATAAAGATATCAAAGCTTCGCATGCCGTATAATCACCCCTCTTTCATAGGTGTCATGAGAGAAAGAGTAGGTGAGATCGTCAATAGTTTCTCCTCACAGGAGCGAAGCTCCTCTGCAATTATTTATACAGCGCACAGTATTCCATCTGGCATGGCGCAATGTTGTAATTATGAGAGACATTTCAAAGAAGCTTCCAACTTAGTTTCAGAGGCGTTTAGCGATATTCCGCACAAATTGGCGTATCAAAGTAGAAGTGGATCGCCTCATCAACCATGGTTAGAGCCTGATATCAGCGAAGTTATAACCTCCTGTAAAGAAGAAGGGGTAACATCAGTCATCGTTGTTCCAATTGGTTTTGTCTCAGATCATATGGAGGTCCTATATGACCTTGATCTTGAAGCCAAACTTCATGCTGAAAACCTTGGACTAGCTTTTTATCGAGCTGGGACTGCAGGAACTCATCCACTTTTCGTTGATATGATCAGGGAGCTTATCATTGAGCGAATTGAACGTCGCTCAACGCGTGCTGCACTTGGTGAGTATGGTCCTTCTCATGATATATGTCCGCTAGATTGCTGCTTGCCAGGAGATAATAGGCCACTGCTGCCATCAATTTAATAGCATTTAATCGATTAGCTATTAGTGTAGAACTTTAGCCTTCCAGATAATATCTTAGTAGGAAGATCCTTTCCCTTGTTTTAGTTCGACTGGTGTCGAATATTTAGAGAGCTCTGGAATTTTTCCTGAGAAATACTCAGAAAGTTCAGAAGGAGTTAACCTAACTCCGAAATAAAACTCTCCGAACTCACCGAACATGGCTGATGCATCATCAAAGCGCATCTCATAAACAAGTCGCTTAATTGCAATAGGGTCGTCAGTAAATAGATCTACTCCCCATTCCCAGTCATCAAATCCGATAGCGCCAGAGATGATCTGTTTTACCTTTCCGCCGAACCGCCTTCCTGTCATTCCATGTTCCATCATCCATTCAGCTCTCTTCTGAATAGATTCCATATACCAATTAAATTTTTCACCTCTGCGTTTGTTCATTGGATAAAAACAGAAATAACGCATATCTGGAATCTCACAGAAGCATCTTTCATGAAGGGCTTCTCGATGTGATTTCATCTTCTCTTCCCAAGCCTGATTCCATTCATCTGAGTATGGCTTAAGGCCTTGCTCTTGGAGCTGCTCTACAATCTTCTTGCTGACATGGTACATCCCAAGTTCAATAATAGAGACAAACGAATCTTGAATTTTTAGATATTTTGCTAGCGGTAGTCTGAATATATCAAGCTCAATTTGAGCACAGAGATCAAATGAAGGTCGAAAATGAATTAAACATAGTGGCCCCTTGTGTCCCAACAAGTGAAAAGCAGCTGACTGTCCATTGGATGATAACTTTGCATGCTCGGTAAGTAGAGAGCTGAATCCAAGAACTATCTGCTCACGCTCTCCAGCATCAATTAGAGAGAGAGCTTGCCAATCAATTTGTATCATCTGATGTAGAACGGCCCATCCATCTGCTTCATCTGGAGGAAATTGCATATTAACCCTTTATTATCCGAAGGTATAAACTAGATTACTATCATTAGCTGTCTGACGCGAAGAGTTCAAGATTTTGCTAACAATCTTCTTAGCTAAGTTACTACCTTTGTCGATACAATCGCCAACTCCTGGACCATCGATAAAAGGCCCTAATATATATAGATTTGGAACCTGTTCTAAATCACTCTTTATTCCTTCAATTATATGAGAGTGATCTAGTGAGTAGATCGGAGAACCCTCCTGCCAACTGTCGATCTCAGCTAGCTCTGGTAATTCAGCTATTCCTAAGATAGAGCGAACTTCGTCAATTGTTCCAGAGATAGCAGCATCTTTAGAAAGTTTTTCTAGTTCTCCCTGTCTTCCAAATGCTCTTATTAACAGAGAGTTGTCAGGTGCTCTAAAAGCCCATTTCCGTGAGCTGATTGTTATACCTCGGATAAGTTTAGATTGGTTGGCTGGGATAATAACACCACTTCCTGGATCGTTTGTTATCTGAGTAGTTGTAGGAAAATGAAGAGTAACGATTGTTGCCGGAGAGCAATCTATCTTAGCCAATTTAGCAGAAAGCTCTGAAGATACTGAGGTTAGAAGTTTGCTAGCAGCTGTAGAGTCTACTGCAAGAATACAAACATCAAATCTTTCTGAGAGATTATCTCCTTTGATAGAAAATGAGCCATCTTCATTAGCTAAACTAGCGATAGAGCTTTTTGTGTAGATCTTGGAATAGTTTAACTTATTAACTATTTGATTTGGTAGGACTCCGATACCATTTTTAAATGCGATATATGGAGGTAGTTTTGAATCAAACCCTCTCTCTGAAGTAAGAATTTTACTACTAAGAATTTCAGGATCGCCACCATATAGACCACCAAAAAGTGGCTCCATTACTGTGGTAGATAACTCATTCCCCCATTTATTTCTTAAAAATTGAGATAAACTGCTTTTTTCTCTCTGATGAAAGATTGAGTCTCCAAATAATAAAGAATACCCAGCTCCGCATGCTGCACGAATCTTGCTTAAGAATGAAACTAGATCACTTTTAAGTAATGCAAGGATATTTTTTGGGAAAGGAGCCAGTAACTCTAGAGGAATTAGTTTAACTTTGCCATTAATAAGGATAGAGAATGTTCGTAGACGTGGTAGTAAGATCTGATCTCTTAGATCTAAGTTATCTATCAATTCACTTACGGCTATTCTTCTTGTTGAGATTGAGTCAGGGCCAACTTCAATAGTTAAGTCTCCCAATTTTTTTGTGCGAAGTTTTCCACCGATCTCGTTATCTTTTTCAAATATAGATATCGCAGGAATTTTATCCGCTTTTTTTAGAAGTCTTTCGATATAAAATGCCGTGGTTAGTCCTGATATTCCACCTCCGATTATCGCTATTTTACACCCTGGAGTTACTTCCATTTCTAGCTCCAGGAATGAACATACTCTACAAGCTTTTGTACATTATCAACCGGCGTATTTGGTAAAATACCATGTCCAAGATTAAAGATATGTGCAGGAGCTGCACTCATATCTTTAAGGACCTTGTTAGCTTCTGGTTGAATAAACTCCCAAGGAGCAAAAAGTAGGGCAGGATCTAGATTGCCTTGAAGGGGTTTATCCTTAACTTGGGACATAGCAAATGTGATTGGCGTGCGCCAATCAACTCCAATTACGTCTCCACCGGCTTGAGACATAACTGAGAGGAGTTGAGCGGTCCCTGTTCCAAAATGTATTATAGGAAGGTTGAACTGTTTAAGGCTATTAAAGAGTCTCTGCATCGGTTTGAAGCAGATAGTTTCGTATGTTTCTGGTGAGAGATCCCCGATCCAGGAATCAAAGATCTGAATAGCCTGAACTCCTGCTTTAACCTGTTCAGATAGGTAATCAATAGTAGTATCAACTACTAGATTCATTAAATGATCCCATGCTTTTGGCTCAGAATACATAAACTTTCTAGCAGCAGCTTGGTCGCGTCCCTTTTTGCCAGCCATCAAATATGAGGCTAGGGTAAATGGAGCTGCGGCAAATCCGATTAGTGGTACTGATATGGCTTTCTTTGTTAATTTAATCCCTTCATAAAGATAGGGGACTGCCTCGGCACATGGAATTCTAGATAGGCGGTAGATATCATCTGGAGATTTTACTGGAGATTCCATAACTGGCCCAACATTCTCTTCTAGTGAGAACTTAACTCCAAGTGCATTAAGTATAATTGTAATGTCAGAGAATATTATAGCTGCATCAAGATTGAATCGTCGTAGGGGTTGAGAAGTTACCTCACAAATTAACTCTGGTTCACGACAAAGTTCGAGAAATGAATACTTCTCTCTTAGTGCTCGATATTCAGGAAGATATCTTCCTGCTTGACGCATCAACCATATCGGTGTGCTAGCAGGGCGTACCCCTCGGCATGCCTTAATAAAAGCACTCTCTATCGCTAGTTTGTCATCCACGATTTATTCCTCAGATTTTTTAACTGACTTATGATTCAAGCCACTCCAACATCTGTGGAGTAAAGTAGCTTATAATGAGATCTGCACCAGCTCGCTTAAATGCTAATGCGCATTCAATAGCTACATTTTTTTCATCAATATATCCAGCGGCAGCTGCAGCTTTAACCATGGAATATTCACCGCTGACATTATATACGGCCATCGGCTTATTAAACTCTAGTCGTGCTCTAGCTAGAATATCCAAATAGGCGAGTCCTGGTTTAACCATTACAATATCTGCGCCCTGTTCAATGTCTAATCGAATCTCCTCTAATGCTTCTCGAGCATTAGCTGGATCCATTTGGTATGCTTTTCTATCTCCAAACTGTGGAGCAGACTTGGCGGCTTCACGAAATGGGCCATAAAAGCTCGAACTAAATTTAGCTGAATAGGCCATTATTGGCATCTCTGTAAGTCCAGCTTGATCTAGTGCAAAACGTAAAGATCCGATCTGTCCATCCATCATCGCAGATGGTGCGATTAAATCCACACCAGCTTGCGCATGACTAAGTGCCATTTCAGAGAGAAGATCTAAAGTTTTATCATTGTGAACATGGTTGTTCTCAATAACGCCGCAATGTCCG
>CAZTER010000160.1:0-5144 GCA_964612045.1 uncultured Bdellovibrionales bacterium | reverse complement strand
TGATGAAGCAAATGGCTTTGATGCTATATTTGATAATCCAAACTTTGCTGGAGGAGATCTCTCTTTTTGGCAGAGAGAGGGTATTCATGTAATCGGAGGAGGCGGAGTTAATTTAGTAAATCCACAGAGCTTCCTGCCTGATCTTAGAGCTGGAAAGCAGGAGGGGCAATCAAATTTTGTTAACCCAGGACTACGTCTTTATAATTTAGGTGTCGACTTTGAAGTTACCCCAAAGCTAAAGTGGATTAACAATCTTAGTTATTTGCAGTTTGATAATACCTCAAGCCTAAGAGCCCTAAGGCAAGATGGTTCAATTAATCGGGATATAGGATTTGATATCTCTTCTGGGCTGCTATATCGACCATTTCTGAATAATAATATCCAGATTCGAACTGGTGCGGCGATGTTAATTCCAGGGGATGGAACGAAGAATCTGTTTCAACATGAAACTCTTTATCACGTCTTTTCTAACTTAATATTGCAGTACTAATAATGCTTATCGGAATAAGAGATATATTGAGAGTCTGTAAGATAAGCATACTTACGGCCACCTGTTTTTTTGCATTAGCTTCATATCTTAGTGCGGAAGAGACCGTAACTCCGATTAGTAGTGGACTGACAGCAGAGCATGTGGAGCTACGAAGTCAGGGATGTAAGGATTGTCATATAAAAACAGATTCTGATTCCATGCACTCTAATCGAGCGGTAAAGATCGGATGTGCAGATTGTCATGGAGGTGACCCTACTGTTCGAGCTGCTGGTTTGAATATAGGATCAGATGACTATAACAAAGCCAAGTTAGCCTCTCATGTTAAGCCACTATACCCAGACGCTTGGCCTTCTTCGGCTAATCCTAAACATACATATGCAAAGCTCACCAAGGAATCTCCAGAGTTTGTAAAGTTTATTAACCCTGGAGATCTGCGTGTCGCGCGCGAAACTTGTGGTGGTTGTCATACTTCAATTGTAGAAGCTGTAGAGCGAAGTTTAATGACTACATCAGCAATGTTATGGGGAGGAGCTTCTTATAATAACAATATTCTTCCATATAAGAGATATATCTTAGGTGAGCGTTACGGACGTGATGGAACTGCACAGGAGATTCTAGCGACAAAAGATCCAACTCTTGCTGAGCAGGCTAGGGGTGCTCTAAGAAAACTGATTCCACTCCCTCAATGGGAGGTCTTACCACCAGGTGATGTATTCCGCATATTTGAGCGTGGTGGTCTATTTATTCGCAGTACATTTCCAGAGATCGGTAATCCAAATATTTTGGAGGATTCAGGTCGTCCAGATGTTAGATCTTCAAATCGTGGGCCTGGAACAGGAAATAGGATTGCAGTTCCTGTAATTAATATTCATAAAACGCGCTTGAATGATCCTCATCTTTCTATGATGGGTACTAATGATCATCCTGGCGATTATCGCAGCTCTGGCTGTACTGGATGTCATGTAGTGTATGCTAATGATCGAGATCCTCTTCATTCTGGTCCGTATCATAAGTATGGACATGAGGGAAAAACTCAGACTACAGATCCTACAATTCCAAAAGATGAAGAGGGACACCCTCTTAAGCATGTATTTACGAGAGCTATCCCAACTAGTCAGTGCATGGTTTGTCACATGCATCAACCAAACATGTTTGTTAACTCCTATCTTGGTTATACCATGTGGGATTATGAAGTTGATGCTCCGAAGATGTGGCCAAAAGATCAGAAGTATCCAACAACAGAGGAATACTATAAATCGATGGATCATAATCCAGAAGAAGCAGCGATCCGTGGATTGTGGACCGATACTGAGTTCTTAAAGAAAGTTAGCGAGATGAATTCTACCCTTTCTCGCACGCAGTTTGCTGACTATCACGGTCATGGATGGAACTTTCGTGCAATCTTCTCCAAAGATCGAAAGGGAAATCTTTTAGATAAAGATGGTAAGGTTGTTCCTTGGGAAGATCCAAAGAGATTTAATAAAGCAGTGCATATGCGTGATATTCACGTTGATTTTGGTATGCACTGTATAGATTGCCACTTCTCTCAAGACTCGCATGGCGACGGGAAGATCTACGGTGAAGTTGCTCAGTCTGTAGAGATTATGTGTGAAGATTGCCACGGATCAGTTAAGGGTGCCGCTACATTGCGAACCTCAGGCCCAGCATCTGAATCCTCTCCAGGTGGACGAGATTTAAGCACTATGCGTACTCCATTTGGAACTCTTCGTTTTGTCTGGCGGAGTGGTGAGCTCTACCAAAGATCTAGTTTGTGGCCTGATCGTGAATGGAGAGTTAAGCAGGTCAGAAGTATTATAGATCCTAAGAGTAATGACTATAACCCGAAAGCTGCTCGAGCTAAGACCACTGAAAGGCTTACTAAGGGATCGACAGAATCTACCTGGGGTAATTTATCTAAGATTGATTCTACGGATTCAGAGAATATTACTAAGGTGCTTGCTCATTCTGGTGATAATGTTTCATGTTTTGCATGCCACAGCTCGTGGGTTACTTCCTGTGCTGGATGTCATTTGCCTATACAAGCAAACTGGAAGAAAACCAGTAATCATTATGATGGCAAGGAGACTAGAAATTGGGCTAGCTATAATCCTCAGGTAGCTAGAGATGAGATGTTCCAGTTAGGACGTCATGGTCCAGCTAAGAACGGCAAGATCGTTCCAGTTCGTTCGTCTAGTGCGCTGATCTTGAGTTCAATGGATATAAACCGACAGAAGATTTATGTTCAGCAACCACCGACTGCTGCTTCTGGACATAGCTCTCAAGCCTTTGCACCACACTTCCCTCATACAGTTCGAACTAAAGAGACTAAACAATGTGAAGATTGTCACGTCTCTTCGAGTAACGATAACAATGCAATCATGGCGCAGCTTTTACTCTTAGGTACAAACTTCGTTAACTTTATGGGCTTCAATGCTTATGTAGGTACTGAAAGTGGAGGATTTGAAGCTGTTCAGGTGACTGAATGGGATGAGCCGCAAGCTGTAATAGGAAGTTACCTACATCAATATGCTTATCCTGATTACTATAAAACACACCTAGATCATCAGCGTGAGCTACAGAATCGACATTACCACCATGGAGCGGGTGGAGAGACTCATGTAGTCCAACTAAGAGGAGAGTATCTTTATACTGCTGCTGGTAGTGACGGATTCCGAGTTTATGATGTCGCAAATGTAGGAAATAAGGGATTTTCAGAGAGACTAGTAACAAGTCCAGTCTCTCCACTTGGTCAAGATACTCATGTGTCTTCTAAGAATGCTACATGGATGGCACTTCCAACTAATATGCCAGTAGCTCCATTTAGAACGCAGCTTCCTGAAAATTTAGAGACACCACTTCATCAGATCTACCATTATGCAGCTATCACAGATTCAGAGGAGGGCTTGATCCTCGTAAATGTTGATACTCTTCAAGATGGTGATCCTACAAACAATTTCTTATCTAGAGCACTTACATGGAATGAAGGTGGAGTGTTAACTGGAGCAAAGTTTATCGCCTTGGGTGGAGCGAGAGCTTATGTTCTTACCAATACTAATTTAGTGGTATTAGATCTTGAGCAGCCCCTAACTCCTAAGGTTGTAAAAGAGATACCATTTAATAATCCGCGAGCTGTAGATATTCAGTTTAGATACCTATTTGTAACAGACGAAGATGGTTTCCATGTAGTTGATAATACTCTTCCAGAGAATCCATCAAAAGTTACTACTGCCTCTCTAATGATGGATCAACTAAGCAATATATATATTGCCCGTACATTTGCTTATGTCGCAGGAGGTAAGCACGGAATGGTCATTATAGATATTGAGCATGCTGATAGACCAAAGGTCTATCAAAGCTTTAATGACCAAGGAAAGATGAATGATGTACGAGATGTTAAAGTTGCATCAACAAATGCCTCGACCTTTGCTTATGTTGCGGATGGTAATAATGGCCTGAAGGTAGTTCAGTTAACAGATCCAGAGAGAGTCCCTCAACATTATGGCTTCTCTCCGGATCCTCAGCCAGTTGTCGTTGCATGGCGTAAAACAGATCACCCTGCAGTTTCAATATCTAAAGCTCTGGATCGTGATCGAGCTGTTGATGAAACTGGGCACCAAGTGAGTGTTTTCGGAAGAATCGGCTCTCGACCATTTACTCGAGAAGAGATGGATAAGATGTTCCTGACATCAGATCGACGTCTCTATACAGTTAAAAACGATAAGTAGTAGTTATTCTTGTAAGGTGCACAAGGTAAGGTAAATTTATTATCAAGATAGATATTTGTGGAACGGAGAGGAGCTCTCCGCTCCCTTTAAGTATTAAGCCTTTCCGCCAAAGGAGATGTAATCATCAACATCTAATAAGTCGAACCAAGTTGAAATATCTGCTCGATTAGGTGCTACCTTTTGGTGTAGCTCGTGGAAATATTGACGTCCTTCAACATTGGATGGAGCTCTTGATTCATGGTAGTTGGACCAAGTTATAATCTCATTTGGCAAACGTTTGAATTTTGAGTTTTCAAGGATATAGCTCAAAATTTCACCATCTCCCTTGCCGCTTTTTAGTTGAGCAAGAATTCCCTCAGGTTCAATTCCTACAAATGAGAGGAAATACTGATCTAAGGTACAGTTAAAGTTATATTCACCATTTGAATTGGTTAGAGTCGCCCGGGCTTTATCAAGCATTCTTGGTAAAATTACAAATCCACCTAAACGAACTCTTGGGCTTCTTGGAGCCTTCGCGGTTAAATCAAGTTTATCACTCATATATTGTCTCCCAAGTTAAATAGGTTCAGCGAGCTTGTAGCATGAGTTGGCATATAAGCACCACTCTAAGAGGATGTTTGGAGCCCCTTCGCAAACTGCTATAGCTCTGTTATCTTTGCCGTGCCATGCGAATCGATTGTCACCTCCATATATATCCATTCTTTAATGAAAAACTTCTTTTTCAGAGGCTGATTCAAAACCTATCTATTCGTGGCAACGAAATTATTGGAGGATTTTTAGTTGAGCGATTTGATTGTTTTCGTTTCAAAGAGTTATTGAGCTCTGTTGATGTTGGATCATCTCCCATAAAGAGTATCGACTCACGTTCCATAAAGATTGAGATTGATGGGAGATCTGTTTACCTATTTTCAGGAAGACAGATAGTTACA
>CAZTER010000159.1:0-5176 GCA_964612045.1 uncultured Bdellovibrionales bacterium | reverse complement strand
TAAATTATACCCCTTAGTCGCAGCGTCCTCGCACTTAATGCGGTATTCGTTCCACTCATTACTCATAAGATTTAAGACCGTGATAGTATCTCTGCCCTGTTTAAATTGACGTGACATAACCGATGTCAGGGATAGATAACTTAACGTATGCAAGTAGTAAATCAAACACCCACTACATCTGGAGAATCTAGCACTCTGATAAGTGGTTCTTCAGAAGCACAATCACTTAATGTGCCACTTTCTGCTCCGGCTATACCTATCTCTGTAAAAGCCGACCAGGTGGATTATACCTTCTCAATTAAGATGAAGTGGCGTCAGCTATGGGGAGAATTTCTCGATAGAACTGTTCCCAAGGAATTGCGAGCAGGACTGAAAATCCTGTGTTTACCCTCAGCTCAGGTTGAGAATGAAGTTAAGCTATATCTAGATCTAGGATTTAGAGCAGAGAATATAACTGGAGTAGAGGGTGGTGGAGAAGAAGCTAGAAGTAAATTTCTAGTTAACGCCGCAAGATTTGGAATTAACCCAGTAATAGGAAGACTAGAAGATCTTACACCACAATTTAAGGACCCATTCGATATCGTATCATATGATTTTGTTGGACCATTCTCTGAGTCCTCAAAAAAGATCTTAGAACATACTCCTATTGCTGAGCGCGCATGGATACTGACAAATTTTATGGGAGCAAGAGAGCCTGGAAATATACAGGGAGATATTAGACATAGGGCCCAATCTGATTTTCAGGCTAGAGAGCATTTCGAAAGTACACTTTCAGGGATAGTCACTACTGACTTTCTGACATCTATTCAGGAGTGGAATAAGCAGTTTTCAATAGCTGATGCTGAGAGCGCTTCTCTGAAGAAGCTCAGAGAGGACTGGATTGAACAACAAGCCATCTCTCATTTTGGTCGAATGTCAGAGCATTATCTTAATCCTCGATTGGAGTTCTTAAATAAATTTGGCTTCGAACCACAACCTAAAGATGTAGCTTATGCAAGTGGATCAGAAGATACCCTTGCTCAGCTAGCACGCTTAGTTAGTGAGTTTATTGCGGCCTGTAATCCTTCA
Organism: uncultured Bdellovibrionales bacterium; assembly: GCA_964612045.1. GTDB lineage: Bacteria > Bdellovibrionota_C > UBA2361 > UBA2361 > UBA2361 > CAZTER01. The sequence goes on along the minus strand of CAZTER010000159.1, from coordinate 4,108 downwards.
GGCGGAGCTTCTCAGCAAACTAGAATTTTTAGTACTATGTATCGTGCACTTGTCGCTTTTTATCTAAGGTCTCACGGAGATGAGGTAGAGCGATATTGTTATCGCAGCCAGGCAAGCGAAAAGGGGACATGGTTCTTTAGCCAATTCTCTAGACTTAGCCCGCTACACTCATTTGAACTTCTTACGGGAAGTAGAACCGCTAAATTTTTTGCACATCTACTAGAAGGTTCATTGCCAAATCCAGAACCTGAGGATGTCCAATATGAATTACAGCTTAGAGACCGTAGCGGGGCTAAAGTAGATCCACGAGCAGTGCGGAGAAATTACGAGATTACTCTGTTAAAAAATGGACGGTTGTCTGCCTGGGTAACAGCAAGATACATACAAGAGTGGCTAGAGAACCTGGAAAAAGATGGACGTAATTTTAAGGGGTATTCAACCTTTCCAAAGAGAATAGAGATAAAATAACCTTTATACTCTCTCAATAATCGTAGCTACACCCATCCCTAATCCAATACATAGAGTCACTAAAGCATAACGACCCTTTGTCCTTTCGAGCTCATCAACAGCCATACCAAGAATCATGGCTCCAGTTGCGCCTAATGGATGTCCTAGTGATATTCCTCCACCATTAACATTTACTCGCTCTGGATCGATTCCTAACTCTTTAATTGTGTAGAGTGGAACAGGGGCAAAGGCTTCGTTAATCTCCCAGATATCTATATCAGAAACCCTCAATCCTGCTTGAGTAAGAGCTCTACGAGAAGCTTCAACTGGACCAGTTAGCATTATGCGCGGAGGTGATCCGATTGCAGAGCAAGAGACGATTCTTGCTCTTGGATTAGCTCCGATCTCTTTGATCTTAGCTTCACTGGCAAGAAGTACAGCAGCAGCTCCATCTACTATCGCCGAAGCATTACCGGCAGTAATTACACCATTTTCTTTAAATACAGTTTTTAATCCTGCTAAACCTTCTACAGTTGTTTCTGGACGAATGTTATCATCAAAATCGGCGATTAGCTCTTCGCCGTTCTCATTCTTATATGGAACTGCAACAAGACTTCTTACGAAACGTCCTTCGCTTCTTGCGAGAGTAGCTTTACTCTGAGAGCGAACAGAGAAAGTATCAAGGTCGAGCCTTGATAAACCAAATTCCTCTGCCATGATCTCAGCAGAGACACCTTGCTGAACAAGATCTGGATGATGTTTTATAAGCAGGGGACTTTCTTCTCCTGAGCAATCTGAGAACATTGGCACACGAGTCATGTGCTCAACCCCGCCACCGATCGCAATCGAGTACATTCCTGATTTAATCCCAGCAACGACATTGTTTACAGCTTGAAGACCAGAGGCACATAACCGATTTACAGTGGTTGCTGGTACAGTTACTGGCCAGCCAGAAGCTAAAACAGCACGACGACCTATACACCAACCTTGCTCTGATGTCTGAGTTACACAACCAACAACAACATCCTCAATTATCGCTGGATTGATATGATTTCTCTCTTTAAGCGCATTGAGAGGGTAAGTTAGAAGATCTACAGCATGAACCGCCGAGAACTTTCCCTTACGTTTAGCACGAGGAGTACGAACGTGATCAATAATATAAGCTTCATTCATAGCACCTCCGATAAAATCTAACGAAAAGGGACAGAAGCGTATTGGCGATTCCGAAGTTAACTAGATTCGGTTATCTTTTTCCGATGTAAATATCTACTCTGCGATTTAACTGACGTCCTTCAGGGGAGGCATTAGAAACAAGTGGTCTTTGGCTCCCAAATGACTGAACATTAATCTGATCTAAGCTAATACCACGTGCAGCAAGGTAAGCTGAGACTGCTCGAGCTCGAGCTTCTGATAATCTGGCATTGTAGTCTGGATCTCCAGAGTCATCTGCATGACCGACTACATTAACTTTTACAGCTGCTGGATCTTTCTTTAAAGACTCAGCAAGAACTTCTAAATTGGCAATTGCTCCAGCTCTAAGATTACTCGCATCTCCATCAAAGAATACCTGATATGCACCACCTAGAGATCCGCGCTCAATAGCTCTATCCAATTGACCTTGAACATTTTTAAGGTGTCTCGCGTTAGCTACGTTTTGCACCTTTAGAGAAGCAAGCTGGCGCTCTTCCTCTAACATAGCACCCTCAGCTAAGTCATAACCGCCACCACTGATAGCTCCACTGACTAGACCAAATCCAGCTCCAATAGCAGCACCCTCACCAGCATAGCTAAGTTGATTGCCAATTATTGCACCTGTTCCTGCACCCCATCCTGCTCCAAGAACTGCACCACCTAAACTTTTATCTGGACCGGATTGTGGATTTGAACATCCGACAAGAAATAGAGAGAGCGCGAAGGCAATAGAAACTCTAATCATAAACTTGTGACCCTAAAAAACCTAACTATGTAGAGAGCTAAAGTATAGCCGAGCAGTGATAAAGCCGAAACACATTATTATACCCGCGCTGCAAGCCATCTGAAAGGGGCTCTTAGAGCGATGCATAGTACGGAAAATATTAATAATATCCAACGGACAGAATCTCCAAGCCACATAACCGGGGTTTGAACTGAAAGGGGGATAACCTCTCCTCGCAGTACCCCCTCTGAGAAACTTGGTAACTCTCCAGTAGTCTCTCCCAATGGATTTACTATCGCAGTTAATCCACTATTTGTTGCTCGCAATAGATATCTTTTAGTTTCAATCGCTCTAAATGCTGCAATGATGTGATGTTGCCGAGGAGCGATAGATCTTCCAAACCAAGCATCATTTGAGAGACTGGCTAAGACCTCCGCGCCATTTCGAGCAGCCTCTCTTGATAGATTAGGAACGATATCCTCGTAGCAGATAAGAGGGGCAACTTTTAATCGCTCTTCACCAGCACCATCTAGTGGATATTCAAAAACCACGGTCTTTTCTCCAGGGGTAAAATCTGCGGCAGTCGCGTTTATCTCTTTAATAAAAGGGAAGAGATCTCCAAACGGAGTGTACTCTCCATACGGCATTAAGATTCGCTTATGATAAGGAAGGGGAACTGTTCCATCTCTAAAAACAGCCAGTGCACTATTAAAGTAGCGAGTTCGACTCTCGGCAGTAAGTCCTCCGATCAAGAGTGAAGAAAACGATCCTTGCCAGTATGGCACTCTTTCGTCATGCAATGCAGATCCTATGCGAGTCGGGATAAACTCCTGAATGACACTCTCTGGCCAGACTATTAAGACATTCTCTCCAAGAGTCTGCAAAGTTAGATCTTCGTATCGATTCCTATTTGTGACTAGCAACTTCATATTGTGCTTGTCTTCGATCGAAACATCTCCTTGAATTAAAGCTACCTTTTGAAGGGGGCCGGAGATTGAGCGAATATAAGAGATCTGATAACCGCCATAACCAAAGCTAATTAGAATAACTATCAGTGGAGCTAAAACATATCGATATCGAGCCCCTTCAACCGCTCCTTTAATTATCGCAGCAGCGAGCCACACCATCAAAAATCCGATGGTCCAATCACCAACTATGGCAGCTACCTGTGCAAAAAGCGTGAACTTCAGTTGCGTATGTCCAAGATTCCAAGGAAAGATCCTAACAGCGATAAATTCTGCAAGAATCCAAGCTACAGGAATTGCGAGAGCTGCTTTATTAAAAAAACTTGGAAGACGGCGTTTAATAAATAGAGCAATTGGAAACTGTAGTGCACTAATTGCACAGAAGAATAGAAATACCCCACCTGCAGCGATACTTGGAAATCCACCAAAATCTTTTATGGTGGAGAATAACCAGTGAAAAGCAAAGATATGAGTAACTACTGCACCTAGATAAAAGGAGAGATACCCTTTTTTACTAGTTGAGAGCGCTATGGATATTCCAATCGCTGCGATCCATCCGAAGACAACGGCTATCCATGTCTCTGGATTTAACCATGCTACGACTAAGCCAATAACGGAGAGAGCCGGACCAGCAAATGCTCCGATTTTGCTCTCATTAAAGGCCAATCGAAATATCCCCCAAGGCAACTGAAATCTAAGCTTACTTCAGATTAAAATGGCGAGATCGATATAGCATCACCAGCTAAAATCGTCTCAATCCACAACAAGCGATTATACTTTG
>CAZTER010000158.1:0-5178 GCA_964612045.1 uncultured Bdellovibrionales bacterium | reverse complement strand
CAGTTACTACTTCTATCTTTTTTTGATCAGCGCTGAAATAAGAGATTAGCCCGTAGGTTCCAATTGTCGCCAAAACCGCAGACAAGCATATTATTGCTCCAGTCTTTAGAGCTCTAGATCTCGAGATTAGATCTACGTTTTGTCCAACGCGATCACTCCATGTTACGGAAAGAGCAGAAGTATTCTTGTGCATTCCACCATAAGGAAAGGAAAACTCTCGATCCTCTTCAGCGATCTTTGTATCAGCAACTAATTTTGTTCCATGAAATCTAGGAATACTAAAAATTCTTACTGGCTTAGGTATTCCTTTAAGCTCTCTTAATCCGACTTCAACAGCAGGAACTTCGGCTTTGTTCATCGCTAGATAAACAGCCTCACTAAGGTAAATTTCATCTGATGGAGTTATTCCTTCTATTCGACTTGTAACATTTACCGGCTCACCAAATATGTCACCACCTGAGATTCGAACTTCACCTAAACTAGCTGCGATTCTGACGTGAATCTTCTCGCCCTCAGGAGCAACGTTATTGTATTCGTGCAACGCATCCTGCATGGCCATTGCACAGCGCATTCCGTCAGTTGGAGATCTAAATACAAGAAGAAGTGCATCTCCAATGCTTTTTATATGCTTGCCACGAAATCTCTTTACGATAGGAAGAAGTAAAGAGTTATGACGATCTAATATTTTTTGATTTTGAGAGCGGGACTGCAAACTCGTGGCTTCAGTGAACCCAACGATATCTGTGAACAAGATTACTAAGTTCTCTGTCTTCATCTTTTACCCGTCATTACGCAATTGAACCCCTAATTTATGTGTAGAGCCATGATATTTCAAGTGAGATTAAAAGATGCTAGGGTGGGTCAAAAGATGAGGTTTTGGTGAAGCTTGGACCAATTATAAAATTAGCACTCAGTGCGGTTATGTTAGGGGTAATTCTACGCTCAGTTAGGATTGACCAACTTATATCTACTATCTCACAGATCTCTCTTGGTTGGGCATTAGTCGTAATTTTCGGATACTCATTCGGTCAGTTTTTTAGCTCTATCAAGTGGTGGCTATTAGTTCGAGCAGGAGGAATAAATGCTCCTCTAGTTGGAACTCTAAGAGCCTACTGGATCGGTATGTTTGTAAACTGTTTTGGTCTAGGAACGGTTGGCGGAGACCTGGCTAGAGCTCTATTGCTATCAGATTCACATGGTAGAAAGGCTGAAGCCTTAGCTTCAGTAGTCGCAGATAGGCTTCATGGGTTGGCAGTCTTATCGGTAATAGCGTTGATATCTACAGCTACATTTGGAACTCACTCTCTTCCTGGATGGTTAGTCTCTCTTCTAATCTTTCTTGCATTAGGAATTGTAAGCGGTTGGTTTTTAGGACCATTAATAATTCGAGCAGTTCTTCCTGTTGAGAATAGGTTTAGACAGAAAGTTTTAGCGATCTCTGATACTTTTCCTAGAAAATTTGATGTTCTTTTTAGGATCTCTGCGATTTCTGTTGCGTTTCACCTATTACAGATAACCTTACATTCTGTTATGGCGAAAGCTGTTGGAGCAGATATCCCGTTCCACTTATTATTGGTCGTAATACCATTTGTTAATATCGTAAGTACCCTTCCTATTAGTTGGAACGGTTTAGGAGTTCGTGAGAATGCTTATAAGTTCTTCTTAGTTCCTGCTTTATTATCTCCAGAGCAGGCAGTAACATTTGGAGCTCTTTGGTTATCAGCAGTAACAGTTGCTAGCGCGATAGGAGGTCTTGTCGCTGTAATTACAGGTGATTTATCTAAGCTAAAATCTAGCAAAGCTGAGTCTGCTAATATTGCTCAGTAAGTTACCTTTGTATTTTTTCTAACTCTTTTGGAAGTCTCCAACCACCTGGTTTAGGCTGATCATCATTACCAAATAGTAAGGCGTTCGATCTTTCGTAGTCCCAAAGTGAGTCTACAAAGTTTGTAGTAGCACGAGATGAATACTCCTTTATGAAGTGATTGAGTGGTCTATTGGCATGTGCCAAGGCGCGACGAATATCTCTCTCTACTGGAGATAGACTGTCTCCATTTTTTCTAAATACATCACGAATGACATCCGCAAGCTCTTCAGCGGTTGTATAATCGTTCCATTTTAGCTCTTCTATATGTCTGTGAGCCCGACTTCGTTTCCCTTCTCTAAGAACGATAAAACGCGCAACGAATGCGGTTCTCCTAGCCTTTATATATGCTAGGTCCTTGGAATAGTCGGTTTTACCCTGATTGTCGCCTGATTCTGGCATAGCGTACTGCATAAACATCTCCTTCAGTATGCACTGTCGTGGGGCGACAGAGGATTTTATCCCTCTACAAATGGATATCGGATTACTTATAAGTGCGCTTGAGGTATATTTTACCCTCTAGGAATCTATGAGTATTCTCTCGCGCGAGACACAAAGGTTTAAATAAGATTTGTTTATGATGGATAGTTTTTCAAGATCAGAGATCCTTCTATTGGAAGATGATCAAGCACCAATCTACAGATGTGTTGTAGCAGCACCAGCTCAAAGTGTAACTCCCGACCTAATGAATCGAATGCTTACTCTAAGTGGTGGGATTCCTTTCGTTGCAATAACGGAGGCGCGCGCTAATGAATTTCTACTAGGAGAGATGGTAGAAACTACTAGGAAAGCACACTCTTCTCAGAAGAGGGAGAGCGCTTTTAGGGCAACAGTTTCAGTCGAAGCAAGAGAGGGGGTTCACTCTGGCATAAGCTCAGCAGACAGAGCCAGAACGGTTTCCCTTTTAGGAATGCAAACACCAGATCCAAGCCAATTGGTAAAACCAGGACATATATTTCCAGTTATTGCCAAGAATGGAGGAGTTCTTGTTAGATCTGCTATTCCGGAAGCATTAATTGATATCGCAACAGGCTCTGGGTTCAGTGATGCAACACTTTTCTTAGATATATTAGATTCGTCTGGAGATCTGGCTAAAAGAGATTTTGTCCTTGATATGGCAAAACTCCACAATCTTCCCCTTTTGTCGATCTCGGATGTCGTTAGAGAGAGATTAATTAAGGAACCTTTAGTAGAGAGAATTGCAGAGACTAGACTACCACTAGCTACAGGAGAGTTATTTCGAGGTGTGGCATATAGATCGGTTCTTGATGGTGGTGAGCATCTTGCTGTCGTTAAGGGAGAGATAAAATCAGACGAGCCATGCTTAGTTCGTGTTCAGGTTGAGGATAGATTCTCCGATATATTTGGAGGAGTTGATAAAGATGCTAGGGTGTCAATTACCTCAACTCTAGAGTTAATTGAAGATCACTCTTGTGGTGTATTGCTTTACCTAAGAAAGGATAGCTCTCATGAGTCTCGGCGAATATCTGGTGCATCTATGCGTGAATACGGATTAGGTGCGAGAATTTTGCGAGATCTCGGAGTAACCAAGATAAACTTAATTTCATCAACAACGCCAAATATTAGTGGACTGGGAAACTTTGGTCTAGAGATCGTAGGATACTCCCCTCTTTTTAAGGTTTGATATGCCGGCAATTACATTTGCAGATGTTGTTCATGATTCACTAACCTTTTCTACTGAGATCCCATCTCAGCGATTACTACTGCAATTAATAGATAATCCTTGGTTGCAAAGGTTACGTGATATTAGTCAGACAGCTAATACTCGCTTAGTTTATATGTTCTCCGAACATTCACGTTTCGGACACTCTTTAGGTGTCGCCTATTTAGCTGAAGTTGTAATGGAGGCTCTACAACGTGAGTATTCAGAAGAGGTAAAGAAATATCGCTCAGCTGTCGCTTGTGCAGCTTTACTTCATGATGTAGCACATATAGCTCCTGGTTCTCATACTGCGTGGAAGACATGGTTTCCTGAGCATCAGGACCAACACGAAGAGCTTGCTAAGCGAGTAATCGAGCAAGATCCATCGTTATCATCGATTCTAGGTGATGAGCTTATTAAACAGGTCACGGAGATCTTAGGCGAATCTGAAAATGTTCCTAAATGGACATGGCAGATAATTTCAGGTGGTGGTTGGAATGTTGATCGAGGTAACTGGTGTATCGCTGATAGCATTTTAGCTGGTGTTAGTTATGGCCAATACAACATCCCTGCTCTCACTGAATCACTAGTTCTCAGTAAAGATGGGGAATTAGCGCTAAGAGAAAATAGACTCGATGCGATGATGCACTTTGCTGTATCTCGACACGCGATGTATCGACAGATCTACCAACACAGGGTGATTTTAGCTGCTGATATTCTAAATCACTCTATTGTTCTAAGAGCTAGAGAGCTTGGCGATGAGCTAGATTTCGCTGATCAGTACATGCGAGAGGTTCTGACTTGCAAAGAACCGTTAACTCTCCCATTAGAGACTATCTTTAATATGAGAGAGTGCTGGTGGAGATATCACATTTTGCAATGGAGGAATTCTAAAGATCGAGTCCTCGCAGATCTGGCTGCTAGAATCTTAAATAGATCTCTACTAAAAACAATTAGAATTAACGACAGCTCTAATCTAGATTCAAGTCTAGTAAAGCTTTGTAGCATATCAGATGAGATGGGATATTCGAGCAAGTATTACTGTGGAGTTGTCTCAACTGAAGATGTGCAAGCTGGAGATCTCGCGCAGTCGATGCCTGTGCTCTTAGAAAGTGGACGGATTCGTCCCTTATCTGACTCAGATCCTCTGTGCAATGCTCTACTTCGAGAATCAAAAAGTGCCAAGAAGTTTTGGTTAGCAGCTCCTAAAGAGGTGAAAGAGCGATTTTTGTCACTTTCTTAATAAGAAGATCAACTAGGGCCTTTTTATCATTAAACTCAAGTTTACTTGTAAGAGAATACAATAAACTGCTCAATTCACTTGATAGCTTGACTCGATCTTTCTCTGTAATAACAATCTTGATATCAGGATACTTACGGATTAATTCAGATACCAATCCTTCTGAAATCGAAGAGTGATCTTTTAAGTTAACCCTCTCAACGACCGAAAACCCCGCTACTTCAAGAGATCTCCAAAATCCATCTGGATTTCCAATCGCTGAGAGAGCAATCACTTGCTGTGGCTTAAGTAGCGATCCATTTACATCACAAACAGTAAAATCTCCCATCCAGGATTCTAATATTAGAGAACCCGAAAGTTTTGCTCTTATTTTCGAAACAGCATCTTGATTAATCCTTGGACCTCTATGAG